>NZ_JCAMRN010000035.1:0-64006 GCF_059620965.1 Geobacter sp. PheSNFMC | reverse complement strand
GTTTCCCAAGAATAAGTCATGCAATTACAGCATGTTATAGTATAAATAAAATCAGTATACATATTAAAACCAAATGGCAGTCTATACAGCGACACAATGCACTTGTAACATATTGTTTTGTTGTGACTTTTTTCACATCACCCCTTGCATTCCCCAGGAGACCCGTTTATAGTTTCGGTAAACTAGTCAAGAATGAAAGGAGCAACACCATGAAGTGCCCCGTATGCAAAGCCCACGGCCAGCAGGTAGCCATCGATCTCCACTCGGAAGGTTTTTCCGAAGACATCGTGACCTGCGATATCTGCGGAACGGTGTGGGCAGTTAACCACGGCGCGATGGAAATCATCACTGATCCCCAGGAGAACTCGTTCCTCGAAGCCGTAACCGAGTGCGTTGAAGCGCACGACTACAGCTTCGCGGCCTAACGACACTGAACGCACGAGGGGCGGGACACCTCTCACGGCGCCCCGCCCCCGTGGAAGCGTAGCAGACGGCTCATGGACTCCGGTCAGGCCAGATTGAAATTATTCTGGTAGGCCATGAGCGTATTGATCATCAGGGCGGCAACGGTCATCCTCCCCACGCCACCGGGGACCGGCGTGATCCAGGAACATTTCTGCGCCACATTTTCGAAATCCACATCCCCCACAATCTTGCCGCTCTCCAGACGATTGATCCCCACGTCTATCAGCACGACCCCATCCTTGACCATATCGGCCGTAACAAACCCCGGGATGCCCACGGCAACGATCACGATGTCCGCCCGGCGTGTTTCATCCAGCAGGAGCTCGCGTGGAGTTTCAATGTGGGTGAGCGTCACCGTGGCGTTGCCGATATCGAAGTCGTTGGAGAGCATGATGGAGATCGGCTTGCCCACGATGTTGGACCGGCCGATCACGACGCAGTGCTTTGCCTTGACCGGCACCTCGTAAAACTGCAGCAGCTTGCAGATGCCGTAGGCGGTGGCAGGACGGAACGCCTTCTGCCCCAGGGTCATGCGGCCGAAGTTTGCCGGATGGAATCCGTCGATGTCCTTTTCCGGCGCAATGGCGTTGATGACATGCTGCTGGTTGATGTGTTTCGGCAGGGGCAGCTGGACGATGAGCCCGTCGGTGGTGGGGTCTTCGTTGACTTCCTTGATCTTTGCCAGCAACTCCGACTCCCTGATTGTCTCGGGGAACCTCAGCAATGTGCTCTCGAAACCGGCGAGGCCGCTGGTGGCGATCTTGGATTTCACATACGATTCACTCGGCGCATGCTCGCCCACCAGAATGATGGTCATGTGGGGTGTGCGCAGTCCCGACTCCGTGTAACCCGCCACTTTCCTGGCAATCTCGGCCACCAGGCTCTCAGCGCACTTCTTTCCGTCCAGCAGATTCATCTCGACACGCTTCCTCTCTCCGTCAATCCGGGCTTACCCCTTCAACGGGGAACGACAAACCATTTTTCGTATACAAATCGACAACTTCACCAACAGGCTCCCGTTGTATCACAAAAAATGACCGGCCACAACATCACCCGTGGCGGGGCTGTCGAGAGATCATGTTACCGTCCGCCGAGCAGGTAGCGCCCAACCCAGTGCCGTGAAAACTGAAACGCCGTCCGCCCGCACCGCTTGCTCTTGTCGTGGGACCACTGGATGGCCTCCCGCTCGATCTCCTTGGTCCAGGGAATCTCCACCTTGCGCTGGCGGGCCTCACGCTCGATGCAGAGACGAACCGCCTCCAGATAACGGTCCTGGGAGAAGACGTGGAAGGCAACCCACAACCCGAAACGGTCAGAGAGGGAAATCTTCTCCTCCATTGCCTCGCTCTGCTGGAGCTCGCCATTAACGTATTTCCATCCCACGTTGTCCGACTCGTACTCGGGGATCAGGTGCCGACGGTTTGAAGTCACGTAGATGAGCACGTTTTCCGGGGCCGAGTAGACCGAGCCGTCCAAGGCGCTCTTGAGCATCTTGTAGCTCAACTCTCCCACCTCGAAGCTCAGGTCGTCACAGAGAAGGATGAAGCGGTAGGGCTCGTTCTCTACGGCCGCGAAGATCTCGGACAGATAGATCAGGTCCTCTTTCTCCACCTGGACAATCCGGAGGCCCTGGGCGGCATATTCATTCAGCAGCGCCTTGACGAGAGACGACTTCCCCGTCCCCCGGGATCCCCAGAGCAAGGCGTTGTTGGCCGGAAGCCCCCGGAGGAACTGGAGCGTGTTGCTTGTCATCACCTCTTTCTGCTTCTCGATGCCGAGCAACTCGGGCAGGGTGACGGTATCGGTCTGGCGCACCGGTTCGAGATAGCCGGAAAAGGAATGGCGGCGCCAGCTGGCGGCATGACAGACCGACCAGTCCACCGGCGCCGTGGGGCGCGGCAGCAGCATTTCCACGGAGGTGAGCACCCGTTCAAGACGGGCCACAAGTTCAGGTTTCAGGTTGAACATAACGCATCTTTCTTGCCGGGCAGTTGGTAATTTTCGTTTGTCATAGCTCCACCGACGGCCCCCCAAGGGAGCCGGGGATTCTCCCGGAGAAGAAAGTCCCGCACAAAGCAGGGTGCCGGTGCGACAGGAAATCGGCTCTATGGCTGTTGAGGCGAGTCGGGGGACCAGGGCAACGCGTGGAGGTTTTTCCGAGAGAGACTCCCCGGTTTCCTTTACACCAACAGAAACCAACTATGACAAAGTAGGATTAACTGCCCGTAATTTGGACTGAAAAGCCGATTGATCCTGTATACGCCACGGGCATTGACCCTGTCAAAGCAATTCTGCCAAGAAAAACAGGAGGCGCGGGATGGCTGACGCAGCCTGATCAGCCCCCGACGAAAAAGGGTGCATGGTTGGAGGTAAACACCGGCGGGTCCCGGCGCAGAATCGGCGCCACGGCGGGATGGCGCGTGAACTCCCGGTCCAGGAAGCGCCGCACCTGCTTCCGGTCCCAGCCCCGGGGATGCCGAAAGGCGGTGTAGAGCGAGAGATCTCCCTCGTAGAATGGCGCAGTGCCGTAAGCATCGGCCTCATCCCCGCTGATCGGCATGTTGAACACCGCCAGATTGAGGAATCCGATCTCCTCCCGGTGCTCTGCCACGAATGCCAGCGTCCGCCGGGCAGCCTCTTCCGTTTCCGCGGGGGTGCCGAACAGGAGGTAGGCGTACACGGCAATGCCCGCCTCCCGCAGACTCCGGAGTGCCCGTGCCGCCGTTGCCAGGTCGACCCCCTTGTGCAGCCGGTCCAGCACCCCCTGATCCCCCGACTCAAGCCCCAGCTTCAGCATCACGCATCCGGAGCGTCTGAGATTCCGGCAGAAATCGGGATCCGCCAACTGTTCGTCGACCCTGGCGAAGCCATACCAGGGGACGCCCGGCGGGGCAGCTGCCATCCCCCGCAGGAGCGACGGACTGACGGCATTGTCAAGAAGGTGCAGCAGCGCGGGTTGGTGCCGGCTGACCAGGGTCTCCAGATCGGCCAGTACCCGCTGGACGGCGCGGGGGCGGTAGGCGTTTCCCTCGGCCCGCTCGGGACAGAAGGAACAGCGGTTCCAGTAGCAGCCGCCGGCGGCGCTGTAGGGCAGAACCAGTCCGGGGGAAAGGTAGTCGTGCAGGGGCAGCGGGTCGTAGGCGGGCGGCACCTGGTGGCAGAGCGGCTCTTCGGCCCCCAGAAGCCGCAGAAGGGGCAACTCCCCGGGCCCGTCCACCAGGTGATCCACGAGGCCGCCGAACGGATTGCGCCACCCGGGGCGCCGCAGCCACGACGTGACCAGCCCGCCGCCCAGCACCAGGGTCAGTCCGGGGAACCGCGTGCGGAGAAAGCCGATCATGGCGAAGGCAGAAACCGCTTGGCTCAGGTAGTTGAGGGACAGGCCCGCCACGCGGACGCCGTCCAGCAGCTCGGGCAGGCGTTGACTGAACCAGGGATGGAAGGGATTGCGCTCAGGCTCTTCCGCGGCCCTGAGCAGATCGGCGCTCGATACGGGGGAAAAGCCGTCCTGCCGGTAGTCCGCAAGCCCCGGCACTGCGCCGGAGTCGCGCCCCGCCGCGGCCAGGAGCCGGTTCAGGTCGCTGACCGCCCGGCGGTACCGGTCGGGGGAGCGGTAAGCGTCCATCCCCCGCAGTGCGGCCAGGTGATCTGCACGGCTTCGGGATGCCCGGCGGGTCCAGGTGTCGGTAGCCGGAGACGGCTGCTCCAGCAGCCAGAGGAGCCCCTCCAGGTTGGCATCCAGTACCCGGCAGGGAAGGCCGTGGGCCCGGAGCTCGCCCGCGAGGCGGGCGATGCCGGCGGGCGGTTCACCCGGTTTGGCGACAGGGGGATGAATGAGGAGCATGGCTTACGTCGGGGCGGCGCGGGACCGGGGCCGGCCCGCGCCTAGTCGTCGGAAAGAAGGGTGCGGTCGTTTTCGAAGGAGGTGTGGCGGATCTGGTGGAATTTGTCGATGAGCTTCTCCACGGTCAGCGCCCGCTTCTCCTCCCCCTCGGCCTCGAAGATGATCTCCCCTTTGTCCATCATCAGGAGCCGGTTGCCGTACTCGATGGCATGGCTCATGTTGTGGGTGATCATCATGGCCGTGAGATTGTATTCCCGAATGAACTTGTCGGTGAGCTCCAGGACGATCTGGGCGTTCTTGGGGTCCAGGGCCGCCGTGTGCTCGTCGAGAAGGATCAGGTCCGGCCGGGAAAGGACCATCATCAGGAGCGTCAGGGCCTGGCGCTGCCCCCCGGAGAAGAGGGCCAGGTTCTCCTTCATCCGGTCCTCCAGCCCCATCTTCAACTGGACCAGTTCCGTCCGGAAGTACTCCCGCATCTTGTGGTTCAGGCTCCTCTTGAGCCACTTGAACCCCTTTTTATAGGTGATCATCATGTTGTCTTCCAGGCTCATGGTGGAAGCGGTTCCCAGGAGCGGATTCTGGAAGATCCGGCCGATGTACTTGGCCCGCTTGTACTCGGGGTCGCGGGTGATGTTCCGGTCATTCAGGAAAATGGAGCCGGAAGAGGGGGTGATGGTCCCGGCAATGAGGTTGAAGAGGGTCGACTTGCCAGCGCCGTTGCTGCCGATGACGGTTATGAAGTCCCCCTCCCGGACCTTCAGGCTGATGTTCGAGATGGCCTGATTCTCGTTCACCGTGCCCGGGTTGAAGGTCATGGACGCATTTTTGAGCTCAATCATTTTTCACCACGGCTTTAACGGCGAATTTCTTCAGCTTCTTGCTCTGGGTAAGGACCAGCAGCGCGATGATCAGGATCCCCTTGATGAGGTTCAGGTCGTTGGGGGTCATGTTGATGACGTAGCCGTAGTAGCGCCCCACGTACATGACCGCGTAAAAACAGATGGAGCCCAGAACGGCGCAGAGAGTGAGCACCCCGATCCGGTTGCTCTTCATGATCAGGAACTCGCCGATCATGACCG
The DNA here is from genome assembly GCF_059620965.1 of Geobacter sp. PheSNFMC. Taxonomy (NCBI): domain Bacteria; kingdom Pseudomonadati; phylum Thermodesulfobacteriota; class Desulfuromonadia; order Geobacterales; family Geobacteraceae; genus Geobacter; species Geobacter sp. PheSNFMC. The sequence continues at coordinate 58,618 of NZ_JCAMRN010000035.1, read as the reverse complement.
ACGCCAGGCCCGAGATGATGATCCCCTGACCGAGCCCCACGTCGGCGAAGCCCAGGTACTGGGCCGCAAAGGCGCCGGAGAGGGCCACCAGCCCATTGGAGAGGCCCAGGCCGATGGACTTCAGGGTCTGGGGATTCACCCCCTGGGAGATGACCATCTGCTCGTTGTTCCCCATGGCCCCGATGGTGAGCCCCAGGTCGGTGCGGAAGAAGAGGTCGAGCAGGAGCTTGATCGCGAGGGTCACCACCGCGAAGAAGACCAGGAGGATATACTCGTCCGGGATGATCCCCGCAAGCCGCTCGGTCACCAGGGAGAGGATCGTCTCCTGGTTCAGGAGCGGGACGTTCGCCCGGTTCCCCAGCACCCGGATGTTGACGGAGTAGAGCATGGTCATGGTCAGGATGCCGGCCAGGAGGTTCGGCACCTTCAGATGGTTATGGATGAGGGAGGTGACCACGCCGGCGATCACTCCGCCCGCGAAGGCCACCAGCAGTGCAACCCAGAGGTTCACCCCCATCATGATGCACTGGGCCATGAGGGCCGCTCCCAGAGGGAACGACCCGTCCACCGTCAGGTCGGGAAAGTCGAGGATCCGGAAGGAGATGAATACCCCCAGGACCATGATCCCGTAAATGAGTCCTTCAACAAAAATACCTTCGATCATGGAAGCCTTCTTGCCGTTACTTCTTGGTCAGCGTGCCGTTCTCGACAACCTTGTTGGCGTTCTTCGCGATGGCGGCCGGCACGGTGAGGCCGAGCTTCTTCGCCACGTCCAGGTTCACCAGCAGGTCCACGTCGGAAGCCTTGGTCATGAAGCGGGTCGGAAGTTGCTCCGGCTTCTTGCCCTTGAGGATCTCGGCCACCATCTTGCCCGTGGCGCGCCCCATCTTGTAGTAGTCGAAGCCCCAGGCCGCCAGGACGGGATGGCTCTCGGCGGAGCTGGGGTCCGCCGACATGACCGGCACCTTGTTCTTCATGGCCACGTCGGTCAGGGCGCTCATGGCCGACACCACCGTGTTGTCGGTGCTCACGTAGAGGGCATCGACCCTGCGGATGATGGACTGGGTGGCCTGCTTAACCTCGGCGGACTTGGACACGGTGGTTTCCACGTACTGGATGCCCAGGTCCTGGCACGCCTTCTTCACCACCCCGGCAAGCACCACGGCATTCTCTTCGGAGCTGGTGTAGATGTGGCCGAGCCGCTTCACCTTCTTGATCTTGAGCAGGAGCTCGATCTGCTGCTTGACAGGGGTCATGTCGGAAACGCCGGTGACGTACTTCTCGCCCCTGGTCAGGGATTTCACCAGGCCGGCCTTGACCGGGTCGGTCACTGCGGAAAAGACCACCGGCGTCGTTTTCAGAGTGTTTACCAGGGCTTGGGCGGTGGGAGTGGCGATGCCCACGGCCAGGGTCACCTTCTCGGACTGGAATTTATTGGCAATGGAGGCGGCGGTATTGGCGTCGCCGTTGGCGTTCTGCAGATCGTACCGGGCATTGATCTTCAGGGCGGCCAGTTCGTCCTGGAGCCCCCTTTCAACGGCATCCAGGGCCGGATGCGAAACGACCTTCGATATCCCGATGAGAACCTTGCCGCCGGGAGGCGCCGCCATGGCCGTCGAAAGCAGCATAAGGGAAAGAGACACGGACACAGCCAAGAAACCGAATTTCCTCACCGGACACCTCCTGAGCTCTGGTTGATTTTCATCGGCCGATCAAGGGCTAAGGCAGAATCTGCCAAGAATAGCACCGCTGGCTGGCCGGCGTCAACGTGATACTCTGTTGTAACCTCGGCAGGCTGTGGAGTTTTGCAGGTTGTAAGACCCGAGAAATCTTCAAGTTACAGTGTTGGCGCTCGTGCGGCCAAAAGGTCTGGACCGCTCTCGGGCCTCAGACCCGGCAACCGTTCCCGGAAACGGAACAAGGCGGCCCAGTGGCCGCCTTGCAGGTATGTCTCGCGTCGTTCAGCTTCGGGATCAGCCCCACGGCCGCGATCCTCCCCGCCGGGAATCTTACCGCCCCCCCAGCCACTGGGCGAGATTCCTTGCCAGACGCGAATTCGCCTCATCCAGGTACCGGTTCAGAAAAATGGCATCATCACCAAAGATCAGAATGCGTCCGGCCCCGATGCTCCCCTCCACCACCACCGCGAAGCGATCCATGGCATCGCGCTCGGTAAGCTGCCGGTCGCCGTTCAGGTCCACCCAGGTTTCGGCGCTCGTCCGGGCGAGCGGGGTCTGGCCGCTGAGGGCCCAGCCGCCATAGAGGCTGAAGTGATCGATACCGGTGAAGAGGGGGTGTGCCGTCAGGTCGCGCACCTGGAAGCTGATATCGTCATCTCCCACCAGGTTGTGCTGTTCGTGGAGGACGCCGTTGGAAAAGGCGACCCCCACCCGCTGCATGAGAACGCCCACCGGGGGGCCGATGTGCAGCATCAGCGCAACCCTCCCCCCGCGCTCGGCAAAGCGGATCACCGCATCCACCTCGGCCGGCGCCAGTGGGGTAAAGGGACCGGAAATCACGAGCCCCGCCGCCTGCCGGAGCGACTCGTCGGTCAGCCGTTCCCGGCTGCTCACGACCCGGAGACCCTCTTCGCCCAGGATGGCGCCGAAGCGGGACAACTGCAGTTCTCCTTTCTGTTCAATGACGAAACGCTGGCCGTGCCCCTGGTCCACCATCACCAGCGGCGCTGCCCCCCAGGCCGGCATCCCGGCACACAACAACGCACCAAATACAAGAAACAGAGCACCGATCCTTTTTCCGGGCAGGCGAAACATGGATGCCCCCACAAAAGAGATATTTAAGGTCCTTTTTATATCATTTACTCCGTGCGGGAGGCAAACGCTTTTTCGGGAACCACGCGGAAACCGGCCCTTTTGCCTCGGGCACAAAAAAAGCCCCGGATTTCTCCGGGGCTTTTCTCACTGGGGTGCGGCCAATCTATATCCGCGTCACGTTGGCGGCCTGAAGACCCTTGGGGCCCTTGGTCACCTCAAAGGTTACCCTATCGCCTTCAGCAAGGGTCTTGAAACCGTTGCCGGTAATGGCGGAGAAGTGAACGAATACATCCTCGCCATTCTCCTGCTCAAGAAAACCAAACCCCTTGCTGTCATTGAACCACTTCACTGTTCCGTTTACCATGTACGTGCTTTCTCCATACTTCTTTTTGATATGTTCCGCATTGCGCGCGGACTTACAAACAATAGCAGGTTCACTTTCAGGAAAACAAGAAAAAAACCCGGAGCATCGCAAATTTTTTTCAGGGTGTGCCGGGGGCCTCGGCACGGACGTGCGCGTCAAGGCTACCGGACAAGGTTTTTGACCGTGTTTCCGCCACTCTACTTCATCAGCAGCAGGCTCAACGCCATGACCGCCATCCCCCCCACGAGCCCCAGCAGGCTGTCGTGCCCCTTGCCGTAAGCCCGGCTGGCCGGCAGCAGTTCATCCAAGCTGATGTAGACCATGATACCCGCCACCCCACCGAAGAGCGCACCGGTCACCTGGTCGGGAATGGTGCCGGACCCCCCTCCCGAATAGAGCAGGAGCGCCAGGTAGCCGACGGCGGCACCGGCGGGCTCGGCCATGCCGCTCAGCAGCGACAGGGCAAATGCCTTCCGCCGATTGCCGGTCGCGTAGAAGATCGGCACGGAAACGCTGACCCCCTCGGGGATATTGTGGAGCGCAACGGCCACGGCAATGGCGGCGCCGACGCGCGGATTCTCCAGGGCCGCCAGGAACGTGGCCATCCCTTCGGGAAAGTTGTGGATCGTGATGGCGAGGGCGGTGAACAGGCCCATCCGCAGCAGGTGGCGCTGCGGCGGCCGGTGATCGTGGGTGCCGGTCGGAGCGCAGCGGGGATCGGCGGCAAGGGAATCGAAGTCGGGAAAGGGGGCCGAACGGTCGTGGAGGGGGGCAATCTCATGGTCGGCGTGGATCTCGTGGGGGTTCTTCGCAGCGGGGATCACGGCATCGATGAGGCCGATGCAGAGCATGCCCCCGAAGAACGATGCGGCGTTCAGCCAGTGCCCCCAGGGCTCGCCGCAGGACCGTACCAGGGAGTCGAGCCCCTTGGGAAGGATTTCCACGAAGGAGACGTACACCATGACACCGGCCGAAAACCCGGTTGCCACCGAAAGAAACCGGTAGCTCGTCCGCTTGGCGAAAAAGGCAATGGCACTGCCGATGCCGGTGGCCATGCCGGCAAACAGTGTCAGGCCCAATGCAAGCAGAACGGGATTCATGGGGCGGCCGGGCCGGACCGGGCAAGCATGCGCACCCCTCCTTCCGTCAGGCGGCGGCAGACCGTGCGGCGCACCAATCCGTTGCCGCGGCGCAGGGTCGACTCGGCCGCTTCTTCCCCGCCAGCTGCGAGGCGGTTCAGCCAGAACAAAGTCAGCGGCCAGATCTTTTCCGCGAGGGACACCAGTCCGTCCTCCTCCATGGGCTTGAGCATTCCTTGGGCGATACTGCTTTCAATGATAGTGGCGGACCAGTCGGAGCATGGCCCGATGGTCCCTGAGACGCTTTTCGCGCAGGAGCACTCGGGGCAGCCGGCGACGTGGGCCGTGCAGGCTCCGCAGAGGTCCGGAGGATAAGTATAGCGCCATGAAGGGATGCCGCAACGGGCGAGGGGGAGGCGCCGTCGAAGTCCGGGCCCAGCCGCGTGCAAAAAAATGCCCCGGATATCTCCGGAGCATCCCGTAACCGTGGCTCACCAACTCCACGTCACCTTCATGCCGCACCGACGGATCAGCCAGCCCGTGCCCCTAACTCAGATTGTCGTAGTCGCCGCTCGTGTAGGGGAACGTATCGTGCTTCACTTCATGGGTCAGGTCGGCAATGGTCCCGCACAGATCGCACCGGTACTTGTCGCCGATGGCCGTGTAGGAATCATGCCCGCATGCTCCGCTCCAGGCCTTGATGTCGCATCTCTCCGTGGACGGACTCCCGGTTGTTGTCTTGCCTGTGTCCAGCATGACCATGCACCTCCTTCCATGTAATTCATTATATCACAGATAAGGGGCAAGGGGGCTCCGCCAATCCGCGGCCCGCGGTCAGTCGCCGGAGCTGCAGGCAAGCATCACCATGCTGAACAGCAGGATCCTTTTCGATTGAGTCCTCCGAAAAAGAGTGAGAGAGATACTGGAAGCTCGAGGGCGCGGAGACGACAGGCATTTCCAGAGTAGCGCACGCCGGGCCCGAAACGCCAGGGATATTCATCCGCTGCTTGCGCGCAGCGGAAATCCGGTGCATAGTCTCAGGCATCAACGCACCCTCAGGGGAGGACCACATGAGCAGAACGGTATTCATCACCGGGGCGTCAGCGGGATTCGGCGCGGCATGCGCCCGGCTCTTCGCCGACAGGGGAGACCGGCTGGTTCTGGCGGCTCGCCGGGAGGAACCGCTCCTGGCGCTCAGGGACGAACTGGCGCCGCAGGCGGAGGTCCACACCGTCACCCTCGACGTGCGGCGGCGCAAGGCGGTGCAGGAAGCGGTGGAAGGGCTGCCCGACGCCTTCAGCCGGATCGACATCCTCGTTAACAACGCGGGGCTCGCCCTGGGGCTGGAGCCGGCCCACGAGACGAACCCGGACGACTGGGATGCCATGGTCGACACCAACATCAAGGGGCTGATCTACTGCACCCGGTTTCTCCTGCCGGGCATGGTCGCCCGCAACCGGGGGCATATCGTCAATATCGGGTCGGTGGCCGGTTCCTGGCCCTATCCCGGCGGCAACGTCTATGGCGGCACCAAGGCGTTCGTGGAGCAATTCTCCCGCAACCTCCGGGCCGACCTGCTGGGGAAACGGGTGCGGGTTACCTGCCTGGCGCCGGGGATGGCCGAAACCGAGTTCTCCATGGTCCGCTTCAAGGGCGATGCGGAACGGGCGGCCCAGGTCTACGCCGGGACCCAGGCCCTCACGGCCGAGGACATCGCGGGCATCGTGGCCTGGGTGACGGAACTCCCGCCCCATGTGAACGTCAACGCCCTGGAGGTCATGTCGATCTTTCAGTCGTGGAGGCCGCTGGCGGTCCACCGGCCCGGGGCGAGTTGACCCCTCTCCCGCCGGCACCCGTCTCACAGCATTATCACCGCGTCCCGTGCCGGGATGCGTACGTCACGGAGGAAACTAATCGTGCCAGAAACATCGCTTGAACAGGGGGCCGAACACATCCGCCACCCCGTAGACCTGAGCGGCGAGGAGGGCTGGATCCCTTTCGATGCGCCGTCGCTGGTCGGCGCATCGCTCCGCTTCGTCTCCGGAGAACCCGACGGCAACCGCTTCCGGGCCCGCTACTATCGCGACAGCGAACAGCATCTCCATGCCCGCATCTGGTTCGGTCCCGAGACCGAAGGCCCGCCGGGCCATGCCCACGGCGGATCGATCGCCGCCGTTATGGACGAGGCCCTGGGACTTGCCGCGTGGGCCGCCGGTTACCCCATCGTGGTGGGGAACCTCAACATCAGCTTCCGCACCATGCTCCCCCTCCAGAAGGTGGTCACCGTGGAGAGCCGCGTCGTCTCCGCCCAAGGCCGGAAGGTCATGGTCCACGGCCGGCTCTTCTGCGACGATGCGGTCTATGCGGAAGGGGAATGCCTCTGCATCACCCTGCCGGGGCGCTGACCGGGCGTCCCCATCTCTCCGGCGGAACCCGGGCGGGCAGCCCCCTCCCCCGGGTTCCGCCCGGCCGGAACGCCGCGTCAGTCTTTCAGCTCAAAGGAAACCTTCAGCACCACCTGGTATTCAGCCACCTTGCCGTCGGCACCGATGTGACCGCGGATTTCCTGCACCTCGAACCAGGAGAGCTTGTCAAGGGAGTTCCGGGCCCTGACCAGGGCCGTCTCGATGGCCCCCTCAATGCTCACTGCCGATACGCCGATGATCTCAACCTTCTTGTAGATCCTGTCCTTGCCGTACATGACTGCCTCCTTTCATCCCCGAGGGACGTGCTGCAACGGGACTCCCTCCGTACGCTCAGGCGCAAACCTGTGCGGCCAGATCTTCGGCCAGCCGGCACAGGGTGGCGGATTCCTCCAGGCCGTCGATAAAGCGCCGGGGGATACGCGAAAAACCGACCTGGGCGCCGACCAGGGCACCGGCGAGCATGGCCCGGGCCTGGTTCTGGCCGCCGCCGTTGACGGCATGGAGGACCGCGGCCTCGAAATCGTCGCGAAAACGGGCCGCCAGATAGTAGACCGCCGGCAGGAGGTGATAGATGGCGCAGGGCATACCGTAGACGATGGAGACCTTCCATGCCGGCTCGATCCGGATCTGGGGGTCTGCCGCGGCCGCCGCCACGTAGGACGGGGTCAGCAGGGCATCGGGGGAAGCGAACGTACCAGCCCGCGGTGGGTCCGGCTCACCCGGGCGGGGCGGCTGCAGGTTGCCGGTGGTGACGGCGTGGAACGGCAGTTCTCCCCGCGCAACCAGCGCCATGAGTCTGGCCGACAGGCCTTCGTCGAGGGGATGTCCCTGCACCAGCATCCCCAGTACCGCACCATAGGCGGTGGTCATGGAGACGACGGTGTCGTCGATCTGGGTGAGGACGCAGTTGCCGGCCACGGCGGCGGCAAGACGGTCGGGCTCGCACGCGTAGCGCACCGCCAGGGCGAGCGTCCGCTCCGCCGCCTCCGTGGTGTCGGCATGGCCGCCGGTCCTGCCCCACGGCAGCTTCCGTTCCACCCGCTGCCGCCACAACTCGCGGATCGACTGGCTGGTATAGCCCCCCGGCCCGCACACGGGGGTGCCGTCCAGCAACGGCAGCAACTCCTCATCCAGACGGCGGCAGAAATCCGCCTCGTCATAGCCGCCGCACGCAACCAGGGAACTGAGCAGCAGTTTCAGGATGTATCCCGCCTGGGAGAGCTGGCCGGCCTTCAGCCCGGCATGGTAGCGATCCGGCCGGGGATCGGTGTAGTCGGTGATCCACGGGCCGTAGTCCCGCCGCATCTCATCGAGATCGTAATACCAGTGGGGCCCCAGGCCCAGGGCTTCGCCCACGAAGGCGCCCATGACGGCACCCGCGGCCCGGTCCCGGATGGTGGTTGCGTCAGACATGGTGATCCTCCCTCCCCGGTGGGGACGCGGGGCCGGCCTCGGCCCGCGGACAAAGATATCGGTCGTGATGGAAGGATAACAAGGACGAGGCATCAGTCAACGAGACCTTACGCATCGTTCCGTCGTGGTACACTTGAGGGACACCAATCCGCTGTCACGGGAGGTCTCCATGCGACTGCCCAGAGCCCTTCGGTTCCTGCTTCCCCACCTGTTCCTGCTGGCTGCCGCCACGGGCTGCAACGCCGCCCGGACGCTGCCGGCCGCCATCACGCTCCCCCCCGGCTTCAGCATCGCCGTTTATGCCGACAACGTGCCGGGGGCCCGCTCCATGGCCCTCGGCTCCCGGGGAACCCTGTTCGTGGGGAGCCGCGGGGAGGGCAAGGTCTACGCCCTGGTGGACCGCAACGGCGACCAGGTGGCCGATGAGGTGATCACCATCGCCAAGGGGCTGCAGATGCCCAACGGCGTAGCCTTCCGCAACGGTTCCCTCTACGTGGCCGAGGTGAGCCGGGTGCTGCGGTACGACGCCATTGAAGAGCGGCTGAAAAATCCCCCGCAGCCGGTCATCGTCAACGACTCATTCCCGGACAGGACCCATCACGGCTGGAAGTTCATCCGCTTCGGCCCCGACGGCAGACTCTACGTGCCGGTGGGGGCCCCGTGCAACGTTTGCGAGGAAAAGGATCCCCGCTTCGCCACGATCATGCGGATGAACCCGGACGGCACCGGCCTGGAGATCTTCGCCAACGGAGTTCGCAACACGGTGGGCTTTGACTGGAACCCCGGCACCGGCGAACTCTGGTTCACCGACAATGGCCGCGACTGGCTGGGGAACGACATTCCGCCGGACGAGCTCAACCGGGCGCCCAAGCCCGGTCTCCACTTCGGGTTCCCCTACCGCCACGGCCGCGACATCCCTGACCCCGAGTTCGGCGCAAAACGCAAGCCCGACGGGCTCGTGGCGCCGGAGATGGAGCTTGGCCCCCACGTGGCGGCGCTGGGCATGCGCTTCTACACCGGCACCATGTTTCCCGAACGCTACCGCAACCAGATATTCATCGCCGAGCACGGCTCCTGGAACCGCAGTGAACGGATCGGCTACCGCATCACCCTGGTGCGCCTCGAAGGAAACCGGGCCGTCTCCTACGAGCCCTTTGCCGAGGGGTGGCTGGACAACGGCAAGGTCTGGGGCCGGCCCGTGGATGTGCAGGTCATGCCCGACGGCAGCATGCTCGTTTCCGACGACAAGGCCGGGGCCATCTACCGGATCAGCTACCGGCAACAACCGCCGGCCCATGGCGCACGGTGAGTGCATCCCCTGCATATCTGGTCCCCCTGCGAAGGGATCAGCCACGTGGGGCTGTTACAGCCATCTTGGCCACGTTGCACAAGCCGCAGGAGCAAACCGCCACAAATGCCAGCACACACCGTATTCCGTTCCTAAAGGGAGGGAGGCCCCCATGAAGATTGAGACTTACGATCGTGGCTCTTATGCTGGTATCTCTTGCCCTGTGCAGTTGTTGCCACCACCATGCAACGTACGTGCAATCCAGCGCCGCCGGAGAAGTGAAGGCCTCCTATTTCTTGTCCATCGAAGTGCACCCCGGGCATGCACTGGAACTTTATTTCATTCCGGTTAAAGCGGGGCGCTATGATCTAGTCTGTACGATGGAGGGACAGCCGGCCTGGGGATGACGGGAAACATGATAGGAGAGGACAGCGACAAGGCGGCACCATGATACCCGGCGCATGACGACACAGGCGGTCCGTGATGGGCCGCCTGTCGTTACACAGGATGTCGCCGGGACACCCTGCGCGATACTTACTTTTTTTTGGTCATCCGGGATGGCCGAGAAGGCTTTGCCTCAACAGCAGCTTCAGGTGGAGGAACATATGAGTCCGGGGCAGCCGGTTCGAGCGTACAGAAGTGCGATGCCGCTATCTTACGGCTTTTTCCGTCACTGAACTGGATTACCGCCAACGTGGCCGTCACTTCCAGAACCTTGCCGGATCCCCATCCCAACCCACCAGTGTGATTGACAATATTACCGACTTTGATAGTCATTTGAGCAACTCCGGTTTCTCTTATTGAGGTGAATGCTTTGTCGACACCTCTGGGACCTGACGATACGTAGAAAACAAAGCCTGATATTTAACAATACTCCTATTTACTTTAAAACCATACAATAATATTTCTATCCATCGATTAATGTTGTCTACAATCTATTCATTACCCCTAAATATCCATACAACGCTTTCAATATACTAGGTATTTTCAATAACAACATCACTCTAATGAGAGAAGCCTCCTCTCCCTTGAAGTATTTGCAATTTGCTCAAAATAGTTTGATTTACTCCCTCTAAATAACATAAATAGATTGACTTACCTGAAACAAAACTGTTAGTGTCGGTACAAGTTCGGCATGACGCCTGACAAAAACAACAGGAAGTATCAGGAGAAAGTACACACATGGTAAACGGTACGGTAAAATGGTTCAACGACAGTAAGGGGTTTGGTTTTCTTGAGCAGGAAAATGGTGAAGACGTGTTTTGTCATTTTTCCGCCATTTCGGGTGACGGATTCAAATCCCTTACTGAAGGCGATAGAGTAACGTTTGAAATCACCAAGGGGCCGAAAGGCCTCCAGGCTGCAAACGTGACCAGAGTGTAACAGCTCGTCCCCAGCAAACACAAAAGCCCCGGGTACCTCCGGGGCTTTTGTGTTTCGAAAATTCCGGTCCATGACATTAACTCCGCGGCAGCATTGATTTCCTTGACGGGAGTTCCGGCCGGACCAACCTTGCGCAGGAGTGATGATTCAATGGCTAAACCCAATTTTCAGTTTCAGAAGAGGCAGAAAGAGTTGGAACGGAAGAAAAAAATGGAGGAAAAGCTGCAGCGGAAACTCGCAAAAAAAGATCGCCTGCCTGGCAGCATCGAGAGCACCTCTCCCGGTGGGGAAACCGAATGACAGCGGCAACAGACCGGTTGACCGCCTTTCGTGCACCTTAACACCACAAGGCTTCAGCGGGGTTTCGAAAAAACGGCATGGTCGGCAGATTGCCACGCATGCCCCGCTGCTCTTCCAGAAAACCCATATCGTCAGACTGCTTTCCTCACCTTGAAAAAACGCCCCTTGATCCTGTGTCCCCCCAGAAAGTTCAGAGCCTGATCACTGCTCTGCCGCGCAATGGCCACGTAGGTAAGGAAATCGAACACATCGATCTTCCCCACCTCGCTGGCCGGCATACCTCCCTCTCCGGTGAGTGCCCCCAGAATATCACCAGGCCGCAGCTTGTTTTTGCGACCCCCGTCGATGCAGAGCGTCACCATGGGGGGCAGCGGCGGCTTCGCCGGTAGCGGCGCCAGCGTGGACAGGTCGCCACGAGTGGTGGTGCTGCCGGGCACATCCGCGATGGCTGCAATCAGACGGCTTTCCCGGGGCGTTACCAAGCTTACGGCCAGCCCCCGCTCCCCGGCGCGACCGGTGCGGCCGATGCGGTGGGTATGGACCTCCGGATTGCGGGACAACTCGTAGTTGATCACCGCCGAAAGCTCCTTGATGTCCAGCCCCCGGGCGGCGACGTCGGTGGCCACCAGCACCGATGCACTCCTGTTGGCGAACCGGACCAGCACCCGGTCCCGCTCTCGCTGGTCCAGGTCACCATGGATGGCCAGGGCGGCATAGCCCCGGCCGGCCAGAGCATCGGCAACTTCCTGGCACTCTATCTTCGTGTTGCAGAAGATGAGTGCTGACTCCGGGCGATAATGCCCGAGAATCCGCGCGACCGCTTCGGTCCGCTGGACGCTGTCCACCTCGTAGAAGACCTGCTCGATGACCCCCTCCCCGTGGACTTCGTCCACGCTGACTTCCACCGCTTCCCGCTGAACCGCTGCGCTCATGGCTGCGATGGTTTCCGGGTAGGTGGCGGAAAAGAGAAGGGTCTGCCTTTTGGACGGGGTGGCAGCGACCAGGGCGCTGATGTCATCCTGGAAGCCCATGTCGAGCATCCGGTCCGCCTCGTCCAGTACCAGGGTCCGCAGCGAGGAGAGGTCGAGGCTGCCGCGCCGCAGGTGATCCAGCAGGCGGCCGGGTGTTCCTACCACCACATGGGCGCCATGCTCCAGGGAGCCCAACTGGGGTCCGAAAGGGACGCCACCGCAAATGGTCAGAATCTTGATATTATCGGTAAATCGAGCCAGACGCCGCAGTTCTTTGCCCACCTGATCCGCCAGTTCACGGGTCGGGCAGAGCACCAGCGCCTGCACCCGAAAGGATAACCCATCCAGACGCGTCAGCAGTCCGATGCCAAAGGCCGCGGTCTTGCCGCTACCGGTCTTGGCCCTGGCGATCACGTCCTTACCAGCCAGGATGAGCGGCAGGCTGTGGGCCTGAATCGGAGTCATCTCAGCATAGCCGAGGGAGGCCAGGTTCTTGAGCATGGGTGATTTCAGGTGGAGCGACGAAAATGCCTTCGGATTCATGGGGGATCTCCCGTTCTGCGCCCGCAAAAAAACCACAGGGCGTGCCCTGTGGTTCATACGCTTGCCAGATATACCATGCTGCAGCCCAGGGATCAATCAATAAGCCGCCCATGGCGGTGACCTTCCTCCGGAACGGGATATACTTGAGTCAAGCGGGATCAGATCATGGCAAATCAATTCGTTCATGTGGAACTGGCTACCAACGGCCCGGCAAAGGCCAAGACGTTTTATTCGATACTGCTCGATTGGCCCCTGGAACTGTTGATCACGGCCACGCTGGAGGACGTGAAGGGGAAAACGCGGCTCACCCTGCGGCACAAGGGATTGCTCGCAGGAGAGATGCGGGAGATGTGTGCGACCGGCTGGAACGAATCTTTTGACAAGCTGGCCGCGATCCTGGCACGGGAGGGAAAAGGGCCATGAGGAACACGATTTTCGGGTTGGTGCTGCTGGCGTTGGCGTCACCCGCCGTTGCCGGGGAGAAGGGAGGAACGACGATGGGCGCGATGCATCTCACCAGTCCCGCCTTTGCCAATGGCGCGGCCATTCCGGCCGCGTATACCTGCGACGGCACGGACGGCAGCCCGCCGCTCGTGATCGACGGCGTGCCGGACAAGGCCCGCTCCCTTGTCCTGATCATGGATGATCCGGACGCTCCCATGGGCACCTGGGTCCACTGGGTGTTGTGGAACATCCCACCGCAGACCGCGGCACTCGCCGAAAACAGCGTCCCCGCCGGGAGCGTGCAGGGACGCAACAGCTGGCAACGCACCGGCTACGGCGGCCCCTGTCCGCCATCGGGAAGCCATCGCTATTTCTTCAAGCTCTACGCGCTCGACACCCTCCTCAACCTGCCGGCAAGCGCGGGCAAGGCCGACGTCGAACGGGCCATGAAAGGGCATGTCATGGCCGACGCTGGGTTGATGGGCATCTACCGGCGGCGTTAACCGCGTGGGCCCGCGCAACCCACTGCACGGACGGCGACAGTGGCGATCGAAAGACAGCGGGATGTCATGTCGGGCATGCTTTCATGGCGCTGACGGCTGGCATCCATTAAATCCGTATCGTTTAGTGGCCGCGCGGGTTATGCTGTGCACATGCGCACCTCGTTCTCAGCAGGAACCGGCAAGGGCAAACGATGGGACGTCTTGTGCCCCCGCTCCTCTGCTCCTGGAGGGCAAACACCGGGAGCGTTCCCGAGCCACACTGTGCCACCCGAGAGCCCGGCATGCCCATGACCCTCCGGCGCAACATCCCCCTGCTCTACGCTTTCTCCTTCTTGCAGATGACCCTGTTTCCCATGGCGGTCATCACCCTGTTCTGGAAGGACCAGATCGGGCTGAGCCTGTCCGAGATCCTGCTCCTGCAGAGCATCTTCGCCGTGGCCATGGCGGTGATGGAATACCCATCCGGCTATATCAGCGACCGGATCGGCTACCGGCCGGCCCTGACCGCGGCCTCGGCCCTGGGAATCGCGGGATGGGCGGTCTATACGGCGGCCACATCGTTCAGGGACGTCCTCATCGCCGAGATCCTTCTCGGCATTGCCACCTCGTTCATCAGCGGCACCGACAGCGCGCTCCTCTACGAATCCCTCAAGGACCAGGGAGAGGAAACGGCCTATGCCCGCCACGAAGGGCGCACCACCTTTTTCGGCCAGACCGGCGAGGCAGCCGGGGCGCTCTTTGCCGGTGTCCTCTATGCCCGCTATCCCCTTCTTCCTTTTTTTCTCCAGGTAGGGGTCTGGGTGCTAGCCCTTTTCCTGACGCGCAGACTGACCGAGCCCTCACGGGAGCGGCACCACCAGGCCAGCCATCTGAAGGAGGCCCTTGCCTCGGCCCGCTACGTTTTCGTCCGCAACCGGCGCCTGCGCGCCACCATCCTGCTCAGCATCGCACTCGGCCTCGCCTCCTTCTATCCGGTCTGGCTGATCCAGCCCTACATGCGCGACTGCGGCGTGCCCCTCGCCTCCTTCGGCCCGGTCTGGGCCGGGGCCAACCTGGTCGTGGCCCTCTTTGCCGTGTTGAGCCACCGGGTGCGGGCCCGGTTGGGGGACCGCCGGATGATCCTGCTCCTGGTGCTGCTGGTCTGGGCCGGCTATCTGGGGCTGGGTTGGACGGCGGGGGCATGGAGCTTTCTCTTCTACTACCTGCTCACTGCCATGCGGGGGATGCGGGGTCCGCTCCTCCTCCACCTGGTCCAGGACGAAATTCCCTCGGCCAACCGGGCCGGGATGCTGTCGCTGCAGTCCCTCTGCTTCCGGCTCCTGTTCGCCTGCACCGCCCCCCTGGTGGGGCGGTATGCCGACGCCGCCGGCGCGGGCGGTACCTTCCGCCTCCTCGCCGTGGCCTACCTGCTCGTTCTGCCGCCGCTGGTTTATCTCTTCTTCAGGCACCGGCACGCGGATGCCGCCCCTGCCTGCAAGGGCGGGACTTGAGTTCCGCACGGCGTCACCGTGCTCCTCACTCTTCGTCGAGATTCAGGAGCGGCGGCAATTGGTGAATGCCGTCCAACAGCCACCGTGCCGCGCCGAAATCGCCCCCTTGGTTCATGGTGCCCGGGATCGCGGCCACGGCAAGCCCGGCCCGGGCCGCGGAGGTGACGCCCCGTTCCGAATCCTCGATGGCCAGGCAGCGGCCGGGGTCGAGCCCGGCGCGGGCACAGGCCGCCAGGTACGGTTCGGGATCGGGCTTCGATGCGCCGTAGTCCTCGCGGGTGAGGATGAAATCGAAATAGTGGAGCAGCTCGCTCCTACGGTGCATCTGCAGGAAATTCACCCGCCGGCAGCTGGTGACGATCGCCATGGGGAGCCGGCCGTGGAGCCGCTCCAGGGTATCACGGACCCCCGGTATTACCCGCGCCTCTTCCCCCAGCAGCCGGAAGTATATCTCGTCGCGGACCAGGCGCAGGTCATCCGCTGCCCTGTCGTCCCGCCCCGGCCCGGCGGCGAGATCGAGCACGCTTTCACCCCGGCGTAGGGAGATCCGGCAGAAGTCGTCGAGGGAAAGCTCTACGCCCACCCGTACCAGGGCCTCGGCATTGGCCCGGTAGTAGAGGTGCTCGGTCTCCATCAGCACGCCGTCGTTGTCCCAGAAAATACCTTCGAACATAAATCTCCCCTATCCCGTTTGGCACGGTGACGCCGAAGCGACGCCACCATCAAGCTTAAAATCCTCCGCGTTTGTCCGTCAAGGCCCAATGTCACGGCAACGCACGCTCCGCCCCCGGACGGCCTACCCACAACGGCAGCCAATGGGCCGCGCTCTGAAATCGGTGTGCGGCACCGGCGAACTCCGGAAAAATGTTGACAAATTCTCATGACGATGCTATCAATTCAACAAATTTAGTTGCGATAGACGACAATACTCAACCATTCGCGAGAATGGGGCGGAAAGCCTACAGGGTCTCACCGAGACAGCCGGGTTGCCGAAATATCACAGGATATCGGCCCCGGCTTTTTTGTTGCGCGAGTCAGTGAGAGGTGCGCCCGAACAGGCGCCGGATCGTGCCGGTTTCCATCGACGACGGACACGGCAGGACAACTGCTGGTGATAAACGATAATACTAAACCATCCGCGAGGATGGGGCGGAAAGCCTACAGGGTCTCACCGAGACAGCCGGGTTGCCGAACTATCACAGGATATTCGGCCCCGGCTTATTTATTGTCATGAGACAGAAAGGTACCCGTGTAACCCATGCGCCGATTCGTTACGCTGCCAACCGTGGCCTATTGGCTTCGTTCCGTTGTCCTGGGCATCTGCGTCATTGCCCTCACGGGCTGCGCCGCCACCCGGCAAGCCTGGTTCCCACCGGTCCACCCCGAAAGCGAACTTGAACGGAACCGGTTCCAGGTCACGCCGGGAGCTGACGTCATCGGCCGACTGGGGCTGGTCAAACTCGAAGAGGGGGATACGCTGCCGGATGTGGCGCGGCACTTCAGCGTGGGCATCAATGCCATCAGCGCAGCCAATCCGGGGGTTGATGTGTGGCTGCCCAAGGCGGGCGAACGCATTACCCTGCCCCTGAACTTTATCCTGCCGGACGCCCCCCGAAAGGGGATCGTGATCAACCTGGCCACCATGCGGCTCTTTCAATTCAAGGAAAACGGCGGAGCCCTGACCGTGTCCACCTACCCGGTCGGAATCGGGACCAAGGAACGGCCCACCCCCCAGGGCCCGACGCGCGTGGCGCGCAAGGCCAGCCGGCCGACCTGGTATGTGCCCGCCTCCATTGCCGAAGATCACCGGAAAAAAGGGGACATTCTCCCCGCAAAGGTGCCGCCGGGGCCGGAGAACCCCCTGGGAGACTACGCGCTCTATCTGAGCAGGTCGGGCTACCTGATCCACGGCACCAACAAACCGGCCAGCATCGGCCTGAAGGCATCCAATGGCTGCATGAGGCTCTATCCGGAACATATCGAGGTGCTGTTCCGGGATACGGCAGTCAACACCCCGGTGCTCATAGTCAATCAGCCCTATCTCATCGGCCAGCGCGACGGCGTGCTCTACATGGAAGCCCACACCCCCCTGGAGGATTCGGGCACCAGTGAACTGGCCCGGATCCATGCGAAGCTGAAATCCTTTGAACGCGCGTCGGCGCGCACCCTTGACTGGGACAAGATCAACACAGTCCAGACCGAGGCCCGGGGGATTCCCGTCCCCATCCTGGAGCTGAGGCCGGGAGCGGAACAGGAAGCGTCCTCCCCCCTGAGAATCGAGCACCCGGCCGCACTGTACGGCAGGCCGGAGCTGCCGGCGCTCAAGCTGGACGCATGGTATGTCCTGGTCGGCGACATGCGCGACGAAATCGAAGCACGGAGGACGGCCGCCATCATCA
Organism: Geobacter sp. PheSNFMC; assembly: GCF_059620965.1. Lineage (NCBI taxonomy): Bacteria > Pseudomonadati > Thermodesulfobacteriota > Desulfuromonadia > Geobacterales > Geobacteraceae > Geobacter > Geobacter sp. PheSNFMC. The sequence continues at coordinate 41,241 of NZ_JCAMRN010000035.1, read as the reverse complement.
ACCATCAGGGGCCGCCGATCCCGGCCCGAGTGCTGTCGAAGGATTCGAGCTACCGGATCGTCGCCGGCCCGTTCAGTGACGGCGGCAAGGCCAGGGATGCGGCCAAACGGTTGAAAATCGACCTTGACATAGACGGTATCGTGATCGAACCCGGCAGGACCATCTGACCTGCCCCGCCCTATCGAACCGAAGGGAGGTGATGCGGGACAACGGGACGTCCCTCGGCAACCCTCGGAGTACACTACACAAACAGGAGGTATGTGTGATGAAGAAGAGACTATCGGTAATCTCGGTGACGCTGGTTCTCGCCGCTGCCTTGGCCGGCTGCGCGACATCCCGGGAAATGGAGCAGGTACAGGCCGACCAGCGCCTGCTCGACGCGAAGATCGAACAGGCGCTGCAGGAAGCGCAGGCCGCCAAAGCCTCGGCAGATGCGGCAAAACTGGAAGCGCAGGACGCTACCACCCGCGCCGAAAACGCCGAAAAGGCCGCCCAGGAACGGGAGCGGATCGCCGATGAGAAGGCGAAAAAAGCCGACGCCGTGTTCCAGAAATCCATGAGGAAGTAGCGTCTCTCCGCACCGGGCAGGTACGTGACGGTCCGGAATCCCCGTCACGTACCTGCCGGCCGGGACAACCGGTCCCGGCACATCATATTCCCGATGCTTCCGCCATGGAGTAACGGCATCTATGACACACTCTCGACACAGGATGGCTGCGCGCCTCGTGCCGGTCTGCATCTGCTGCATGCTGCTCCTCTGCGGCTGCAGCCACCATCAGGCCGCGCCGATCTTCCAGGAGGCGAACGACCTGTTCTCCCAGGGGAACTACAGCGCCTCCCTCGACGCATATACCCGTATTGGCGAAACCCATCCCGCCGCGAAAGACCGAGTGCTGTTCGAAAAGGGATTCATCCATGCCTATCCCAGAAATGAGCTCAAGGATTACCAGAAGGCACTGGAGTGCTTCGAGCAGCTCATCAGGGAGTTCCCGGAGAGCAGGTACCGGCAGGACAGCGAGCGGATGATCTTCGGCATCAACACCGTCGCGCTCAAGGACGGCACCATTGCCGCACAGCAGGCCCGCATCGAGGCGCTCAGACAGGATCTCGACAACAGGAACAAGGACATCGCCGCCCTGCGGGAAACGATTAACACCCTTGAGCAAAAGGTATTTGCCATTGCCACCCGGAAGGGAGCGGTGGACAGGATCCTGATCGAAAAGAAAGACCGCCGGCTGTCGCTGCTCTCCATGGGCGAGGTGATCAGGACCTACAAGATAGCCCTGGGGGGCAACCCGGTGGGTCCCAAGGAACGGCAGGGCGACAACAAGACCCCGGAGGGGTCCTACGTCATCGAGGGGAGGAACAAGGGCAGCCGTTATCACCTGTCCCTGCGCATCTCCTATCCGAACGAAAAAGACAAAAAGCGGGCACGGGAACTGGGAGTCTCTCCGGGCGGGGACATCATGATTCACGGCATCAAGAACGGGCTCTCGCAGGTTGGCGCCGCGCACGCCGAGGTGGACTGGACCCAGGGGTGCATCGCCGTAACCGACGAAGAGATTGAGGAAATTGCAGAGGCGGCGCCCAACGGGACGGTGGTCGAGATCAGGCCATAGCAGAGACTGCCACGGCCAGAAAGCAGCCGCTTCGGCGCTCCCGGGTCAGGGGTGGTAGGGTGATCCGGCTGCCTCCATCTGGGTCAGGAAGAGCCGGGTGTCGAATTCCAGTTGGTGATAGCGGGGCTCCATATACTCGCAGAGCTGGTAAAACGCCTTGTTGTGCTCCTTTTCCTTCAGGTGCGCCAGCTCGTGCACCACGATCATCTTCAGGAACTCCAGGGGCGCTTCCCGGAAAATGGACGCGATGCGGATCTCGTGCTTTGCCTTGAGCTTTCCCCCCTGCACCCGCGAGACAAAGGTGTGGGTTCCCAGGGCATTCTTGATCGCATGGATCTTGCCATCATACAAGACCCGGCTGAGCGGCTGGGCGGTGCGCATGAATTCGTTCTTGACCGCGACGGTGAAGTCATAGAGGGCCCGGTCGGTCCTCACGTCGTGCACCGTCGGATACCTCTGCACCAGGACTTCGCCCAGGCGGTTCTCCGTCACCAGCTGTGCCACCTGGGCCGCCATCTGCGGCGGGTAGCCGGTCAAATACTTCAAATGATGCATCTGCAGATCGTTCCCTTCCTGGTTGCAACCGCCCATAACAACAATACAAAAAAGTCCCCGCCATGGGCGGGGACTTTCAGCAATCCGGGACTCCCGTCAGGGTGCCTGGTGGTATGCGAGCCGCAGTGCCGGGTTACCGGATCTTGGCGGAGGTGATGACCACCGGCGTCACCGGGATATTGGCGAAGAGCATGTTGAGACGCTGGGTGGGGGTGGCGGCAATCTTGTCCACCACATCCATGCCCTCAACCACCTTGCCGAACACGGCGTAGCCGTAGCCGTCGGGGCGGGGGCGGTTCAGGTTGTCGTTATTCACCAGGTTGATGAAGAACTGGGCCGTGGCGCTGTCAGGGCTGGCGGTGCGAGCCATGGCAATGGTGCCCCGGTCGTTCTTGAGGCCGTTGTCCGCCTCGTTCTTGATCGGCGCCCTGGTCTCCTTCTGTTTCCGGTCGGTGGTGAAGCCGCCTCCCTGGATCATGAAGCCGGGGATGACCCGGTGGAAGATGGTGCCGTCATAGAAGCCGCTCTTGACGTAGTCGAGAACGTTCTTCACCGTGGCCGGCGCCTTGTCCGGGTAGAGCTCCACGGCTATCTTGCCGAGGCTCGTCTCCATGACCACCACGGGATTGGCGGCCTTGGCCGCCTTGTCGGCGGCATCGGCATTGCCGGCCAGAAGCAGTGCGCCGAACAGCCCGCTCATGAGCAGGGCGATGATCAGTCTCTTGAACATGAATAACCTCCGGAAAGTGAGAAGGCGTTATGCAGCAAACAGATTATTATATAGGCATTTCCCCGGGAAAGGTCAAGCCTTCCGCATGACCAGGGTGACGTAATCCTCCATGATCCGCAGGTCGGTCTGGACGCACCCCAGGCTGGCGAACCGCCGCTGCACGTCGAACTTGTCCTGGAGCGGAATCCCGGACAGGAGCAGCCAGCCGCCGGAACGGACGCGCGCCACCATCTCTCCTGCCAGGGCCAGGTGGATATCGGCGTAAATATTTGCCATCAGCAGGTCGTAGAGCGCCCGCCCCACGGAGGCCAGCTCGCCGCAGACCGTGAAGACCCGGTCGGCCACGCCGTTCAGCCGAACGTTGGCAGCGCAGGAAGCGGCCGCATTGGGATCGATGTCCACCGCCACCACCGAGGCCGCGCCGAGCTGCACCGCCGCGATGGCGAGGATGCCGGTGCCGCTCCCCAGATCGAGGCCGCGCATGCCGGTCAGCCCGGGTATCCGCTCCAGTTCTTCCAGGCACGAGGCCGTGGTTTCATGTTCACCGGAGCCGAAGGCACCCTTTTTACCCATGATGAGGGGGATGTGCGCCCCCAGCGGCAGGGGCGCGTCCTCCGGCACGATAATGAATCCCCCGACCCTGAAGGGGGTGAAGATACGACCAGCCATGACTCAGCGCTCCGTTGGTGAGGTGCCCCAACCATACCCCATTTCGACGGTCGGGGGAACAAACAAATGGTTGACTTGACGGGAGGATGTGCGGAAAATGTCGGGTTACCGGCCCCATGGCCGCAACCATACCGACATTGCAGGAGGATTTGATTCCGTGCAGATAACATTCGGCACCGACGGCTGGCGGGGGATCATTGCCCGGGAGTTCACCTTCGACAATCTTTCCCGGGTGGCCCAGGCCACCATGGATTACCTGAAACGGGAAGGGCTCGCAGCGCGCGGGCTCGTGGTGGGGTACGACCGCCGCTTCCTCTCCCGGGACTTCGCCGACCGGGTGGCCGAGATTGCCGCCGGCAACGGCATCCGGGTCTGGCTGACCGACGGCCCCGCTCCCACTCCGGCCATTTCCTGGGCCGTCCACGAGATGAAGGCTGGCGCCGGCGTCATGATTACCGCCAGCCACAACCCTCCCGCCTACAACGGGTTCAAGGTCAAGGAGTCCTTCGGCGGCTCGGCCCGCCCTGCCACCACCAGGATTCTGGAGGAGATGACCGCCGCCAATACCGCTGCCGGCCGGGAAATCGAGGAGCGTCCCCTGGCGGCGGCGCTGGCCGATGGCACCGTAACCGTCTTCGACCCGCGCGAAGGATACTGCCGTCAGCTCGCCCGTTACGTGGACCTGGATCTCATCCGCCGGGCCGCCATCCCCCTGGCGGTGGACCCGATGCACGGGGCCGGGGCCGGCGTCATTCCGGAACTCGTGCCCGGCGCTCTGGAGATCCACGGCGACGAAAACCCGGGCTTTCGTGGCGTGCCCCCCGAGCCCACCGAAGAGCACCTGCAGGAGCTGGCTGCGCTCGTGCGGGACGGCGTCTGCCGGGTGGGACTGGCCCTCGACGGCGACGCGGACCGGATCGGCGCCGTGGACGAAAACGGCGAGTTTTTCTCCTCCCACCGGATCTTCACCGTGATCCTCCGGCACCTGGTGGAGCGCAAGGGCCTCACCGGCGGGGTGGTCAAGACGGTCTCCACCACACGGATGATCGATCTGCTGGCGCAGAAGTACGGGCTTCCCCTCCACGAAACCCCCATCGGCTTCAAGCATATCTGCGAGCTGATGCTCGAGCACGACATCCTCATGGGTGGCGAGGAGTCGGGAGGGCTCGGGGTAAAGGGACACATCCCCGAGCGGGACGGGGTCCTCATGGGGCTCCTGCTTCTGGAAGCCATGGCCATGAGCGGCAAGGGGCTTCGCCGGTTGCTGGACGAAACCATGGACGAAATCGGCGTCTTCCACTACCAGCGGCTCGATCTCCCCATTGAGGATGCCCCCAAGGCAGCCCTCATTACCCGGCTGCGGGAGGAGCGGATCGACGCCATTGCGGGACGGTCGGTGGCCGGCACCAATTTCCGCGACGGCTTCAAGTTCATGTTCGAAGATGGCTCCTGGCTCCTGATCCGCCCGTCAGGGACCGAACCGGTGCTGCGCCTCTACAGCGAGGCCGGCACGCCCGGGACCGTTGGGGAACTGCTGGCGGCCGGCCGGGAAATCGCAGGGGTCTGACCGGAGAGGGTAGTGGCTGCTTGACCCCTGCCATTCTTGCATCTACAATCGTTGTAACGTGGCAACATCCTGAATTTCTAGCAGAAAGCGGTGCACTATGATCAAGGCATACCTTCGCGCGGAAGACACCTTCAGGCCAGTGGCAGTGGAGTCCGATGAACTGGCGGAACTGGACACCGATACCCTTGTCTGGCTCGACCTCATGTCCCCCACGACCGAGGAGCTGGCCACGGTTGAGCGTTGCCTCAAGCTGGAGCTGCCGACGCGGCAGGAGTCGGAGGAGATCGAGTTCAGCTCCCGCTACTGGGAGGACGAAACCGGCATCGACATCAACACCTACTTCCTCGTGAAGCAGGATGACAAATACCATAACGAAACCGTTTCGTTCATCCTGAAGCGGCACTTCATCGTCACCATCCGGTTCAGCGACCACCGCATCTTCACCGAATTCTCCCGCCGGCTCCGGCTCAATCCGCGCGCCTTCCGGGACGGGGCCGACATCCTCAACGGAATCCTCGCCATGCGGGTCGACATGGACGCCGACATCCTTGAGGCCCTGTCCAAGTCAATTGCCAGCATCGGCCGGAAAGAGCCCCAGTCCTTCGACAATCCGACCACGTTCCTCGAATACATCACCGACTACGAGGACATCAACATCACCATCCGCGAAAACCTCACGGACAAGCACCGGGTGCTCTCGTCGCTCCTGAAGAGCACCATGATCAGCGAACCCCTCAAGAAGGAGTTCAGCATGATGATGAAGGACGTGAACTCCCTCATCATCTCCGCCAACTTCAACTTCGAGCGGCTCGACTATCTGCAGAACCTCTTCCTGAACCACATGAGCGTGGAGCAGAACAAGGTCATCAAGATCTTCACCGTCATGTCGGTCATCTTCCTGCCCCCCACCATGATCGCCAGCATCTACGGCATGAACTACAAGCACATGCCCGAGCTGGAGTGGGTGTTCGGCTATCCCTTCGCCCTGAGCCTCATCGTCCTCTCGGCGGTATTACCCCTCTACATCTTCAAGAAAAAAGGGTGGCTGTAGCATGCCGCGCAAGGCACAGGCAGCCGGGGCCGGCGCCCCGGAACCGACGGGCGCGCGCCCCCCGGAGACGAGCCTTGCCTCGCCCGAGCTCTACCTCAACCGGGAACTCACCTGGCTCGAGTTCAACCGGCGCGTCCTCCACGAGGCCGAGGACCCCCGCACCCCCTTGCTGGAGCGGGTCAAGTTCACGGCCATCGTGAGCTCGAACCTGGACGAGTTCTTCATGAAACGGATCGGCGGCCTCAAGCAGCAGGTCGGGGCCGGGGTGCAGCACCCCACCGTGGACGGCCGTACCCCCCGGCGGCAGATTGCCGAGTGCTACGCCGTGGTGCGGGATCTGGCCGAACGCAAGCGGCGGGTGTTCGGGGAGCTGCTGGGTCTCCTGGGGGACGCGGGCATCCGGATTCTCGGCTACAGCGAGCTGAGCGAGAAAGAGCGCAAGGGGCTGCGGCAGCACTACCAGCGCAATATCTACCCCCTGGTGACCCCCCAGTCCATCGATCCGGCCCACCCGTTCCCCTTCATCTCCAACCTTTCCCTCAATCTCCTGGTGACCCTGCGCTATCCGCGGGAGCGCGAAACGTCCCTTGCCCGGGTGAAGGTACCGGTGGGGGCGGGCATCCCGCGCTTCATCCGCGCGGGGGACGGCGAGCGGTTCGTCCCCCTGGAAGAGGTGATGCGCCACAACCTGGACATGCTCTTTCCGGAGATGGAGGTGACGGCGTGCGAGCTCTTCCGGGTGACCCGCAACGCAAACACTGAACGTAACGAAGAACAGGCGGACGATCTGCTGTCCCTGATCGAGTCGGAGTTGCAGGACCGCCGCTTTGCCCCCATCGTCCGGCTGGAGGTGGGCGCGGACATGGACCCGGTCCACCGGGGGATGCTGGCCGCAGAGCTGGAGCTGACCGAAGCCGACGATGTCTTCGATGTCGAGGGGATGCTGGCCTTTCGCGACCTCTTCGAGATCGCCGCCCTCGGCTACCCGGAACTGCGCGATCCTCCCCACCATCCCGTCGACCACCCCCGGCTCATGACCGACCGGAACATTTTCCACGTGCTCCGCGACGCCGGGGCCATCCTCCTGCAGCACCCCTACGACTCCTTTGCCACGTCGGTGGAGCGCTTTCTCATGGAGGCAAGCGAAGACCCGAAGGTACGCGCCATCAAGATGACCCTCTACCGGACCGCCTCGGACAGCCGGATCATCGATTGCCTGGTGAACGCGGCCAACAACGGCAAGCAGGTGGCCGTGGCGGTGGAGCTCAAGGCCCGCTTCGACGAGGCGGCCAACATCAGGCTGGCGGAGCGGATGGAGGAGGCGGGAATCCATGTCACCTACGGCGTGGTGGGACTCAAGACCCACTGCAAGGTGATCCTGGTGGTACGGCAGGATTACAACGGACTGCGGCGCTACGTCCACATCGGAACCGGCAACTACCATCCCGGAACGGCCCGGGTCTACTCCGACCTGGGGCTGCTCACCAGCGACGAGACCATAGGCCAGGATGCCACCGAACTCTTCAACTACCTCACCACCGGCTATACCCCGCGGCGCACCTATCGGAAACTGCTGCCCGCTCCGAAGCACCTGAAGCGGGCGCTGCTGGCCAGGATCGAGCGTGAAGCGGAACTTCACTCGGAAAAGAGCCCGGGGCTCATCCAATTCAAGATGAACGCCCTGGAAGACGCCGATATCGTTGCAGCCCTCTACCGGGCAGCACGGCAGGGAGTGCGGATCGATCTCATCATCCGCGACAGTTGCCGCCTCCGGCCGGGCGTACCGGGGCTCTCGGAATCGGTGCGGGTGGTGAGCGTGGTGGGGAGATTCCTGGAGCACGCCCGGATCTACTACTTCCGCAACGGCGGCGACGAGGAGTACTTCATCGGCTCCGCAGACGCCATGAAGCGCAACCTGGAGTACCGGGTCGAAGTCCTGGCACCGGTGGAAGCGCCGGAACTGAGGAAGGAAATCCGAACCATGATCGACGTGCAACTGGGAGACCGGCGAAGCGCCTGGGACATGCGGCCCGACGGCAGCTACCTGCAACGGACGCCGGGCGAAAGGGACGATCCCCGGGGAAGCCACGAAATTCTCGTGGACCTGGCTGAAAAGCGCCGCAAGGCCGGGGCGCGCCTGAAAAAGAAAAAGGCCCGGGGAGTCGTCCGGCGCTCGGCCCGGTAACCCTTCGGGTCCATGTTGCTGCTGGATCTTTCCGTTGTACTGACAGGGGTTCCGTCCGAGCCCCGCCCGCGCCTCCCGCAACGGCAACCGCCCCCCTATCCCACTGGTCCGTCCTGTGTTGCACCCCGCCCGCCACAATGCGCCGGAACCCCGCATGGTGTGGCCACAGACCATGCGCCACCGGGGCCGCGGGACCTCACCCAGGCCGTACGTCCGGCCGCGGTCGGGGCACTGCGGACTACAGCTTCACGTTCCGCCAGACCTGCACCACCGTGCCGATGATCCGGGTGTCGGGATCGGGATGGAACGGGGAATAGGCGGCATTGTCGGAGGAGAACAGCAGCTCGCCGGCCTTGAGGCGATAGCGGCGGAGAATGGCCTCGCCCCACCGGTTGGTGACGAGCACGATCTCTCCCGGCGCTGCCGGCCGTGCCGGATCGAAGAAAACCATATCCCCGTCGCGGATTGTGGGAGCCATGAAATCGCCGTAGGCAAGCACCGCATAACACCCATGCGGCATCCCGGGGAAGACAATCCGCCCCTGCACCACGTCCCCCGGAATGTCCCCAGGAAATCCCTGGGGAATGCTCTCCAGCAGCGGCGTGCCCTCGCCTGCCCCCTCGCCCGCACCGTCAGGGGGGGCGTTCATGGCGCCCTTTCCCTGGAGAAGCCAGGTCACGTTGACTCCGTAAGTCCGGCAGAGCGCAATGACGAGCGTGTCTGAAGGGGCCTTCCTCCCCCGTTCGATACTGCTCAGAAACCCCTGGACAATGCCGAGGGAGTCGGCGAACGCCTTCTGGGTCATGCCCCGCGCCTGACGAAGTTTCCTGATGCGCCCACCAAGGGGGGACTCAGCCCCGTTTCGCGCCGTATCTGTCACAATATCTCCCTGATGCACCGTCGTGGCTCTTCCACCCCACAGCACATATTTCTGACAGATATAGTATTACTTGTCAATATTGCATCCGAAGACGCACCATTGCCGTAACCTTGCATGGACCTGAAAAAAGATGTTAACCGCCTGGCCAATAGCAACTTTTGACTACCGCTTTCGGGTTACCCCTCAGCAATCCGATTATGTGATATAGTGGGGACTTGCGTCCGGGGCCTCCGGCGCCACCATGCATCACTCACGGGAGCACCATGGCACACGACACCATCATCGTCAAAGGCGCGTGCGAGCATAACCTCAAGTGCATCGACGTGGAGATCCCCCGGGACAAGCTCGTCGTCATCACTGGCATCTCCGGCTCGGGCAAATCGACCCTGGCCTTCGACACCATCTATGCTGAGGGGCAGCGCCGCTACGTGGAATCCCTCTCGGCCTATGCCCGCCAGTTCCTGGAGCAGATGGAAAAACCCGACGTGGAATCCATCGAGGGGCTCTCTCCCGCCATCTCCATCGAGCAGAAGACCACCAGCCGCAATCCCCGCTCCACTGTGGGCACCGTCACCGAGATCTACGACTACCTGCGGCTCCTCTTTGCCCGCGTCGGCCGCCCCCACTGCTATGAATGCGGCAAACCGATCACCTCCCAGACCGTGTCCCAGATGGTGGATCAGATCATGGCCATGCCCTCCGGAACCAGGCTTCAGCTTCTCTCGCCCATGGTCCGGGGCCGTAAGGGGGAGTACCGGAAGGAACTGGCCCAGTTGCGCAAGGACGGCTTCGCCCGGGTCATCGTGGATGGCGTGCAGTACGAACTGGCCGAGGATATCCCCCTCGACAAGAACAAGAAGCACGACATCGACATCGTGGTGGACCGGATCATCGTCAAGGAGGGGATCGAGCGGCGCCTGGCCGACTCCCTGGAGACGGCCCTGAACCACGCGGAAGGGGTGGTGAAGGTCCAGGTCGTGGACGGCGACACCATCCTCTTCTCCGAGGCCCTGGCCTGCATCGACTGCGGCATCTCCTACCCCGAGATGACTCCCCGGATGTTCTCCTTCAACAACCCCTACGGCGCCTGCCCCGACTGCACCGGCCTCGGCACGCGGATGTATTTCGACGAGGATCTGGTTGTGCCGAACCCGGAGCTCTCCATCCGCGAGGGGGCCATCGTGCCGTGGGAAAAGCGGCTCTCCGGCTGGTATCACATGACCCTCGACGCCCTGGCCAAGGCCTTCGATTTCGACATCCGGACCCCGTTCAAGGAGCTCTCTCCCACGGTGCAGGGGGTAGTCCTGCGAGGCTCCGGGGGGAAGAAGATTGAGTTCTGGTGGGAGGAGGACGGGGGGCGGCGTCACACCTACACCAAGGAATTCGAGGGGGTCATCCCCAATCTGGAGCGGCGCTACCGGGAAAGCGACTCGGAGCAGGTGCGGGAAGAGCTGGAGCGCTACATGAACGTGATGCCCTGCCCCACCTGCCAGGGGGCGCGCCTGAAGCGCGAGGCCCTTCACGTGAAGGTGGCGGAGCGGGACATCCGTCAGGTGACGGCCCTCTCCATCAAGGACGCCCTGGAGTTTTTCGCCTCCCTCACGCTCACCCCGAAAGAGGAGGAGATCGCCCGCCGCATCCTCAAGGAGATCCGGGAACGGCTCCACTTCCTGGTCAACGTGGGGCTCGACTACCTGTCCCTGGACCGGACCTCGGGCACCCTCTCCGGCGGCGAAGGACAGCGGATCCGGCTCGCCACCCAGATCGGCTCCAGCCTCGTGGGGGTTCTCTACATCCTGGACGAGCCCTCCATCGGCCTGCACCAGCGGGACAACGGCCGGCTGCTGCAGACCCTCAAGCACCTGCGCGACATCGGTAACACGGTGCTGGTGGTGGAGCACGATGAGGAGACGATCCTGGAGGCGGACCACGTGCTCGACATGGGGCCCGGCGCCGGTGAGCACGGGGGCCGGGTGGTGGCCCAGGGAACCCCGGCGGAGATCATGGCGAACCCCGAGTCCCTCACGGGCCGCTACCTCTCGGGGGAGCTCACCATCGCCGTGCCGAAGAAGCGGCGCAAGCCAAAGCGCTTCATCACCGTGGAGGGGGCAGCGGAGAACAACCTGAAGGATGTCACCGTTGACATCCCCCTCGGTGTCATGACCTGCGTCACCGGGGTGTCCGGGTCGGGCAAATCGACCCTGGTCATCGACACCCTTTACAAAGTCCTGGGTCAGCGGCTCTACCGGAGCCGGGAGCGGGCCGGCGCGGTACGCGACATCCGGGGACTGGAGCAACTGGACAAGGTCATCAACATCGACCAGTCGCCCATCGGCCGTACCCCGCGCTCGAACCCCGCCACCTACACCGGGGTCTTCGCCGACATCCGGGACCTCTTCGCCCAGCTCCCCGAATCAAAGGTGCGGGGCTACAAGCCGGGGCGCTATTCGTTCAACGTGAAGGGGGGACGGTGCGAGGCATGCGCCGGGGACGGGATCATCAAGATCGAGATGCACTTTCTCCCCGATGTCTACGTCCAGTGCGAGGTCTGCAAGGGGGCCCGCTACAACCGCGAAACCCTGGAGGTTACCTATAAGGGGAAATCCATCGCCCAGGTCCTGGACATGACCGTTTCGGAGGCTCTGCGCTTCCTGGAGAACATTCCGAAGATCAAGACAAAGCTCCAGACCCTGGAGGAGGTGGGGCTCGGCTACATCCGCCTGGGCCAATCGGCCACGACCCTGTCCGGCGGCGAGGCCCAGCGGGTGAAACTGGCCAAGGAGCTGGCGCGCCGGGCCACCGGCCGAACCATCTACATCCTCGACGAGCCCACCACCGGCCTCCACTTCCACGACATCGCCAAGCTCCTGGAGGTGCTGAAAAAGCTGGTGGAGGGGGGCAACACCATCGTCATCATCGAGCACAACCTGGATGTCATTAAGACCGCAGATTACATCATCGACCTGGGCCCCGAAGGGGGCGACCGGGGCGGCGAGGTGATCGCCGCCGGCACACCCGAGGAGGTGGCCAAGGTGACGCGGTCCCACACGGGACAGTATTTGCGGAAGATGCTGTGAAGAGGCGTGATAACGGCGGGGGAAGGAGGGCTAGTCCTCCCCCTCGGGGATGTCGATCGGCATTTTCTGCAGGCGTTTGAAGTAGAAGTTCTGGCCGTAGAGCACGGCCACCGGGTTGTGGCCGGTGACCCGGTCCTTGCAGACGAGGGTGGTGACCGGGGCAGCGGAATGCTTGGTGAACAGCATATCGTGGCCCACGCAGAGGCCGACGATGATGTTCATGTGGGTGCCGCAGCGGTTCAGTACCTCTGCCTGGGCAACGGGATTACAGGCGGGCTCGAAGGTGCCGGGACGGACCTTGTCGCTCTCGTCCAGGCCCAGTTCCAGCTTGTCGATGCTGCCGGCCTTGCAGCAGACGCTCACCGGCTCCAGCCCCTGGGCCTCAAGGATAGAGGCCAGCTGCCGGGTTTCATCCAGGAGCCCGATGCAGGTGGCGATGCCCACCTTGTTCCAGCCCATGAGCTTCGCCAGGGCTATGGTGTCTTCCACCCGGGTCCAACGGGCCACCACGGCGTCGCTTCCGGGCATCTTCCGGTAGCAGAGCCCTTCGACCCGGGCCGCTACCCGGGCAAGCCGGGCATCGTCGCTCTCGCCGCGGTATTCGTCGAAGCTGGAGGCCACGATGTCGCCATGGGCCGAAGACGGGCAGTCCGCAGGCCGGCCGGGCCGGTTGTCCGGGTTGCTCCAGCAGTTGGTGGTGCCGCTTTTCTGCCAGACGGCGCTGCAACGGGCACAGGATGGTGGCGTCGGCGTATCGCTCATGGTTTCTGCTCCTGGATCAGAACGTAGGGACTGATGATGAGGGTGGAAAAACTGATCTCTTCATTGGCGTCCCAGGCCGAGATCTGCTCGGCCGAGGGCTTGGCCAGGAGCCCGGTCTGGATCCAGTCTCCCACCACGGCGGTATCGTCGGAAGCAATGCTGACACCCACCTCCACAAGGTCGAGCCCCCGGTTCACGACAATGAGCCCGCCCCGCTCAAGATGAGCCCGCAACCAGCTCCACTGGGCCACGTCAACCTGTACCGCCAGTTCCTCCCGCGTTGTCTTCACTGCGTGCTCTCCCTTGTATTGATGTTCATCGTGCAGTTGTATCAGCATATCAGGATTATCGAAAAAAACCACCAATGACCGGCAACGCCGTCATTGGTCGAACTCCGGCAGGTGACGACGGTGCTTGAGAGGGAGATGCTGCCGCTGCAATTCAGGGTTACGTCGCTCCTCGATGGCGAGCCGGTCGAAATAGCGCTGCCAGAGTTCGCGAAACAGGCGCTCCCCGTCGGACAGCGGGAGCGGGCCGGTCACCTCCAGTTCAGTGTCGGTCCATGTGCGGCGGGCCGGGTCGAAGATGATGGCCTCGCCCCGGCGGGGATCGTGAATGATCCAGCGCTGGTCGGCGAAACGGTCGGCAAAATGGGGAGCCACCAGGGGAAGGATGCGGTGTTCCGGCTCAATGGCGGCATACCAGATATCGCCGTCCAGGTGCTGGAAACGGACAAGCCCCTTGTAGCGGTGCGCCTCGCGCCCCACGGCCCGCGCAAGTTTCCACACGGGCACGACCCGCTCGTGGGCGAGCATCCCGTCGAGCTGTTGTCCCACCACACACCCCAACTGCAGGAAGTGGAGGATGAGCAGCTCCCGGCCCGGTTCCGCGGCATGAAAGGCAAGGCGGAGCGTGTGCAGCGCACCGGCGGTGAGGGTTCGGCGCAAAAATCCGTAAAACGCTGCGGCACGCTGCCGGTCGGTTGCCACCTCCTCAACCGCGGCAAAGAGCGCCTGCTGCTCCGGTTGTCGGTCAGTGATCGCCTCGGGCTCCACTCCCCGTTCCCGGGCCAGGGCAACGACCGTGAGGAAACCCGCAAAGGTGCCGTCGTAACGAAGGATCACAACTCACCTGTGATGGTGGACCGGATGTCCATGCCGGCCCCACCGTCGAACAGGGACGGCTGGCTCCAGCGCTCCCGACGGGGCGGTTTTTCGGTGAGTCGCAGCCGGAGGCCTACCGCATCGGGAGTCAGATCGGCGGCGAACCGCCCCCGGGCGGTAATGAAGTAGCGGGCGCGCTTCATCACCACCCCGAGCAGGGGCAGGTCGTCCAGGGACAGATGGCTGCCCCGCCGCGCAAGGACGATCCGCTGGGCCGAGCGGACCCCGATTCCCGGCACCCGGAGGAGCGCCTCGTAGTCGGCCCGATTCACCTCGACGGGGAACAGGTGGAGATTCCGGAGCGCCCACCCGGCCTTGGGGTCCAGCGAGAGGTCCAGGTTGGGGCGCTCTTCGTCCAGGAGCTCGCCGGCGGCGAAGCCATAGTAGCGCATGAGCCAGTCGGCTTGGTAGAGGCGGTGTTCCCGCGCGAGCGGTGGGGTGCCCACCACGACGGGAAGGCGTTCGTCCCGGTTCACGGAGATGAAGGCGGAGTAGTAGACCCGCTTCAGGGAAAGCCTTCCGTAGAGCCCCGCCGCCAGCGAAATGATCTGCAGGTCAGTCTCCCCCGATGCGCCGACGATGAGCTGGGTGCTCTGCCCGGCCGGGGCAAAGGGGGGCATCTTCCGGGAAACCTTGCGCTCCTCCCTGGTCTGGACGATCAGCTCCCCCACCCGCTTCATGGGCCCCACGATCGACTCCCTGCTTTTGTCGGGAGCCAGGAGTGCGAGGCTCTCCCGCGACGGGAGTTCCATGTTGATACTGACCCGGTCGGCATGGCGACCGAGCCGCTCAACCAGGGCGAGGTCCGCGCCAGGCAGCACCTTCACGTGGATGTAGCCGTTGAAGCGGTACTCCTCGCGCAGCTGCCGGGTCGCTTCGATGAGAAGCTCCATGGTGTAGTCGGGATTCCTGACGACCCCGGTGGAGAGGAAGAGCCCTTCGATGGCATTGCGGCGGTAAAAGCCGATGGTGAGCTCCGCCACCTCGGCGGGGGTGAGCATCACCCGCCGGATGTCGTTGGAGCGGCGGTTCACGCAGTAGGCGCAGTCATAGATGCAGACGTTGGTGAGAAGGATCTTCAGGAGGGATACGCAGCGGCCGTCGGCGGTCCAGGAGTGGCAGATGCCGCACTGGGCGGCGTTTCCGATCCCGCCCTTGCCCTTGCGGGAGCTGCCGCTGGAGGCGCAGGAAACATCGTACTTGGCACCGTCGGCAAGGATTTCGAGTTTTTCAGCAAGGGTGAATTCCGGCATGGTTACACACTACCGAAGGAATATGACGGAATATGTCGCGCCACTACACGCCGCGCAGCAGCCACCACCAGACCGGGAGCGTGACGAAGGAAAGGGGAATGCCGATCCCCACCATGAGGGCCACCAGGGGCGGGTTCAACCGGTGGTCCACGGCGATGATCCCGGCGGAGATCATGGGGGCCATGGCCGCCTCGAAGAGCGTCACCTGCATGACCGGGCCGCTTCCCCCCAGAATTCCCACAAAGAGGAGAGTGATCAGGGCCGGCCCCAGGGCCAGTTTGTAGAGGAGCCCCAGAGAGAGGGGTTTCAACTCTCCCCGCATATGGGAGAGCTGCAGCTGGAACCCCACGGAGGCCAGAGCCAACGGCGTCAGGGTGTCGCCCACTTTCTGAAGCACGGCAACGGCAACAGGATGGAACGGGACCGGCTTCAGGAGGAATGCCAGGATAAGAGCCTGGAACGGCGGGAAGTAGATGATCTTACGGGCGATCTGGCGGACAGAGACATCTCCCGAGGAATAGAGCGTGGCGGTCAGGATGCCGAGGGTTGAGAGGACCAGAAAGGAGCCCAGTTGGTCGGCAATGAGACCGATGCCGAGGAACTCCTTGCCATAGTAGGCCTCGATCATGGGAAGCCCCACGAAGGAGGTGTTGCCGAGCCCCCCCACGAGCATCAGGGCACCGGTCGTTTCCCGGGGGAGAGCGGCCAGGCGGCCTGCGACACGGAAGATGAGAGCACCCGCGCCAAAGAGGAACCAGGCCATGGCGGCCGAGTAGAGGAGCGAGAGGTCGAGACGGAGGTCATGGATGTGCAGGAGCGCCACCGCAGGCAGCGACACGTGGATGATGAAGCCGTTGAGGGCCGCGGGGGTGCTGTCGGGGAAGCGGCCGGTGCGGCGGAGGATCATCCCCGCCAGGAAGCAGACCACGAGCAGGACGATATTGGTCATGGGTCAGAGGGAAAACTCCCGGCTTTCCCGTTCCACCCTGTCCACCACGCAGTAGATGCCCCCTTCCTTCATTCCCGGTTTAAAGCAGCCATTGCAGGAGATGCAGCGGGCCCGGCTCTCGTCGCCCTGCTGCCAGCGGAGGGGAAGACTGGACTCACGGATGAGGGGGCGGGAAAGGGCCACATAATCCGCTTCCTCTCGCCGGATGACTCCTTCCACCAGCTCAAAGGATCGGAAGCCACCCACCGCCATAACCGGGCAGGAGACGGCGCTCTTGATCCGATACGCGGCGGGAAGATTGTACGCCTCCTGCTCCCGGGTCTCGATCCCCTGGCGCACTGCGGTCCGGTTCCCCGAGGCGGGGGTGCCGCCCGAGGCCTCGATGGCGTCGATGCCTTCTTCATCGAGCATCCGGGCAACCTGAACCGCCTCGTCCAAGTCGAACCCGCCGGCCAGGTTGTCGGAACCGTTAAGCTTGACCATGACGGGAAACTCTTTTCCCACCGCCCTGCGAACGGCGCGGCAGGTCTCCAGGAGAAACAGGGCGCGACTTTCCAGGTTGCCGCCGTAGTGGTCGGTCCGATGGTTGGTGAGGGGAGAGAGGAACTGGTTGATCAGGTAGCCGTGGGCGGCGTGGAGCTGGACCGCGTCAAAGCCCCACTCGCGAGCGCGGCGGGCGCCGGCGGCGAACAGGCCCGCCACCTCGGCCACTTCGGCTGTGGGTAGTTCCCGCGGCAGTTCCGGGTACTGCTCCGCCTTGATCGCCGAGGGAGCCACCGGCTGGCAGCCGGCGGCCCGGGACGACGTCTGCCCCCCGCAGTGAACCAGTTGGAGGCAGATTTTTCCCCCCTCCCGGTGGACGGCGCCGGTTACCTGCCGCGCGGCGGCGGCGAAGGAATCCTCATGGGCACCCATCTGCCCGGGCAGTTGTTTTCCGTCAGGACGAACGAACGCGTAGCCGGTGATGAGGAGCCCCACCCCACCCCGGGCGAGGGAGGCATAGTAACCCGCCAACTTCTCCGTGGGACGGCCGTCCTCCCCACACATCCCCTCCCAGGTGGCGGAGCGGACCAAACGGTTGGCAAGCACCATATGGTTGATCTTGGTCTCGTCGAACACCTTGCGCATCAGCGTTCCTCCTTCAACCGGCAGCAGGTCGGCAGGGGCGGCATCAGAATATCTCGAAGAATTGGCCGGTTCCCAGCTTGTGGACCTTCATGAGATTGGTGGACCCCCGGGCCTCCACCGGCACCCCCATGGTGATGACCACCACGTCGCCCTTGCGATAGCCGCCGGACAGGAGCGTCGACTCCACGGCCATGATCTGCTCGTCAGTACCGGCCATGGTGCCGATGGGGTATGCCTTGACGCCCCAGTAGAGAGACAGCCGCCGCATGGTGTCCACCGAACCGGTGAAGGCGAGGATCGGCAGGGGAGGTCGGTAGCGGGAGATGCGGGCCGCCGTGCTCCCCGACTGGGTCATGCAGGCCACGGCCTTTGCCTTCAAAATCACTGCGGCGTGACAGGCGGCCTCGGCCACCGCCTCGGCGATGCTGACGCTGTGCCGGCGCGACCCCGAGCCGTCCTCCACCTGGGCGAAGCGCTCAACGTCGAGGGCCACCTTGTCCATGGTCCGCACCGCCTCCAGGGGGAACAGCCCCGACGCGGTCTCTCCCGAGAGCATGACCGCATCGGTACCGTCGAGGATGGCGTTGGCCACGTCCGAGGTCTCGGCCCGGGTGGGGCGCGGGTGGCTGATCATGGACTCCAGCATCTGGGTGGCGGTGATGACCGGTTTGCCGGCCTCATTGCAGGCCCGGATGATCTTCTTCTGGAACAGGGGGACCTTTTCCGGGCTGATTTCCACCCCCAGATCGCCCCGGGCCACCATGACCGCATCGGCAGCCTTGAGAATGCTCTTGAAGTTGCGCAGAGCCTCGGGCTTCTCGATCTTGGCCACCACCGGCACCTGGACGTTCCGCTCGAAGAGGATCCGCTTCAGTCCTTCCACGTCGGCGGCAGTGCGGACAAAGGACAGGGCGATGTAGTCCACCCCCGTCTCCAGGCAGAAATCCAGGTCGCGAAGGTCCTTCTCCGAGAGCGACGGCGCAGAGACCTTGACGCCGGGAAGGTTGATCCCTTTCAGGTCCTTGAGCATCCCTCCCTGGACCACGGTACAGCGGACCGTGGTGCCGGACACCGACTGGACCCGCAGCTCGATGAGGCCGTCGTCCAGCAGGATACGCGAGCCGGGCTTCACGTCCCGGGGGAGGGCCCGGTAGATGGTGGAAATGAGTCCGGGACGCCCCAGGACCTCATCGGTGGTGATGTCGAGCGACTCGCCCCGCACCAGCGGAATGGCGCCGTTCTCCATCCTGCCGGTCCTGATCTTGGGCCCCTGGAGGTCGGCCAGAATGCCGATCTCCTTGCCCCGCTCTGCGGAGAGATGCCGGATGAGGGCGATTGCCTCCCGCCGCTGGTCGTTGGAGCCGTGGGAAAAGTTGAGCCGGAAGACATCGACTCCGGCCTCCATCAACTGCCGGATCATGCCGGGCGAGGAGCTGACGGGTCCCAGGGTGGCGATGATCTTGGTCTTGCGTGACAATGTATCCATGGGCTTCGGCATAGGCATCAGTGGTGGAATCTGCCGACCCGTCCCTTGTGGGCCGGACTCGGGGACTTGTGGCACTCGAAGCAGGGGAGCTCATCCACCTTGCGGATATCGAGGCTCGATCGCGGACGGTCTGAGGGGGGAACGTTGTACTTCTCGGTCTGGAAGTAGGGGCGGTCGCTGCCACGCTCATCGGTCAGGGCAACGGTGCGGTAGGACACCTGCCAGTTGGTGCTGATGGGGACGGTATGGCACTGGTCGCAGCCTCCCGGCGGAGGAATAGCCTTCCAGGACATCAGCATGGCACAGCCGCCGGCCAGCGACAGCATGGCCACGGAAGCCAAAAACGCGAAAACTCGGGTGAGCATGGGGCACTCCTTGAAGGGCGGTCGTTTACGGCATGGAAAAGCATAGCACAAGAGGAAGGCAAAACAAACCCGGTGGGCGGTGTAACACCCATGAAAAGCAGGGGGCCGGCAGATGTCCGCCGGCGCCGCCTTGGATCAGAAGCCGAGGAACTCGTTGAGCCGCCGGATCTCACCCATGAGCGTCTCGAAGCCATGGAAGGTGAGGGACTGGGGGCCGTCCGAGAGGGCCTTGTCCGGCTCCGGGTGGACCTCCACGAGGACGCCGTGGGCTCCGGCCACCAGCGCCGCCTTGGCCATGGGTGCAACGAGGCTCCGCTTGCCGGTGGCGTGGGAGGGGTCCACCATGACCGGCAGATGGGTCATCTCCCGGATGAGGGGCACCACCGCCAGGTCGAGGGTATTGCGGGTGGCGGTCTCGAAGGTCCGGATCCCCCGCTCGCAGAGGATCACCTGGCCATTGCCCTCTGCCAGGATGTATTCGGCCGCGGCCAGAAATTCCTCCAGAGTGGCGCTCATCCCCCGTTTGAGGAGCACCGGCTTGCGGATGCGGCCCAGCTCCTTGAGCAGTTCGAAGTTCTGCATGTTCCGCGCGCCGACCTGGAGCAGGTCGGCATATTCCGCCACAAGTCCCACCGTATCGGGGCTCATGACCTCGGTCACGATGGGCAGCCCCGTTTCCCGGCGGGCAATGGCCAGGAGCTTCAGCCCCTCCTCCCGCAACCCCTGGAAGGCATGGGGACCGGTCCGGGGCTTGAAGGCCCCCCCCCGCAGAAGATCAGCGCCGTATTTTTTCACCGCCCGCGCGGTGCGGACGATCTGCTCCTCCCCTTCCACGGCGCAGGGGCCGGCCACCACCACGGGGCGTTTCCCTTCGCCGATGACCACGTCACCCACCCTTACCACCGTGTGGCGCGGGTGGAAGTCGCGGGACACGAGCTTGTAGGGCTTGGAGACATGAATGACCTCCTGAACCCCGGGCAGATCCCGGATGGTGGTATCATCCACATATCCGCGATTGCCGAGGACGCCGATGGCTGTCCGCTCGCTGCCGGGAATGGGCGCCGCCGTAAGCCCCATTTGTTCCACCGCTTTCACTACCGCCTCGATCTGCTTCGGTCCAGCCTTGTGGTTCATGACAATCAGCACGAATCCCCCCCCGGTTCCCGAATGAAACAGCATTTACGCATCATTCTACGATACCAGACCGCCCCCGCAGGGGTCAACGGCTAAGAGCCGCGCTACCGCTGCCCACCCCAGCGGCCGTGCCGGTGAATGGCACGTGGTGGCCGGTTGCTTTTTCGACGCGTTCCGGTACAATGGGCTGACTCGATTCCAGACCAAGGAGAATGCCCGTGACCAAGGCCGTTGCCGCTATCCTCGCCGCCGGCGCGCTCTGCGCCTCCGCTGTCCCAGCTCTCGCCGCCGCATCGGGAGAGAAGCTCTTTGCGGGAAAGTGCGCCATGTGTCACAAAGTGAAGGGTGCAGGCGGGGTGCTCGGACCCGACCTGACAACGGTGGGGACAATGCGGGACGAATCGTTTCTGCGTGAACAACTGGTGAACCCCAAAAAAATGAATCCCGCCACCACCATGCCGTCCTTCAAGGGCCTGCCCAAGCAGGAGCAGGACGCGCTGGTCAACTACCTGAAAGGCCTGAGGTAGAGTCCCATGCGACTGAAGGACGAACAGATAGCCCGGCTGGCCGAACGCCTCCTGGAGGGGCTCACGGCCGCCGGCCTCATCACCCTCAAGGCCGAGCGGAGCAAGGTCCTCGACGGCATCAGGCGCGCCGTTGCCGCCGACATCAAGGGAGAGGAGGATCTGGATAAAGAGGCTGAACGGCTTCTGGAGCAGACCCTCCGTTCCATGGGTGGCGGGGCTGGCATCGACCGCCACCGGATGCTCAGGATGATCAAGGACAAGCTGGCGAAAGACCGCGGCATGGTTCTCTGATCCCTGCCGTTCGGAGCGTACACCATGAGCATATCCGAAGACCGCATCTCGCACCTGGCCCACTGCATCTATGATCGGCTCTGGAAGGACGACCTGGCCGACTTCGCCGATGAGCGTCGGGCACTGCACTGCCTCAAGGAGGGCATCACCTCCTTCTTCGCCGTTGCCGGCGAGGTGGATGCCGCGGTGCGCAGGAAGCTGGCCTCCTACTCACAGGCAAAGGTGCCCGGCAGCCGGGACTATGAAATCCTGTACCAGAAATTCTACCAGGAAGAGATGGCGAAGCGGAAATGGTGACGTTCAGCGGTCCGCTCCGCACCCGCGCCGTCCTGCTGCTCGCCGTCGCCTGTTCCTGGCTGCTCTCCGGCTGCGCGCCCCGGCCTACCATGTCCGTTTCCCCGGACTTCCGTCCCACCGGCGGGGTTGAGACCGTCTACGTTGTCCCCTTTGCCTCGGCCCTGGTCCCCGAGTTGTTCTCAGAAACCGCGTTCAACGACTTCGTTGACCTCCTGAGCGGCCGGCGACGGGAGACCGGTATTACCTCCTTCGTCATCCTCAAGGAGGAGGTCAAGGAGGTGGACCCGGCATGGCTCGCCCGCCAACTCTACATCTCCGGCGACATCTGGAGTTATGTGGAGGATTCCGGGTGCTGCACCACCAACATCAGGGTGAAGGCGCGAGCCTACCTCCACGAGCCGGGCAGAAAAGAGCCGGTGGCCGAAATCTTCGTCCCCCTTGAAGCCTTCTTCGATCACGACCGGTCAACGGTCGAGCGGGAGCGCGACCGGCTGGCCCGCACCCTTGCCCGCGAATTCGCCGACCGCTTCGCCGTCATTCTTGCCCCGCGCCGCTGAACCGGCGCACCCCTTCCCCGGCTACGCCTTTTCGTGTCGCCTTCGCGCCCATGACGGCATCAGGAGCCCAGCAGGGGCTTTCCCGGAGAAGCCGCTCCGCAAAAAATTTTGCCCCGGGGTCTTGATTTTTGGCAAAGGGGTGACTATAGTTACCACGTGTTAGCACTCAGTCGTATCGAGTGCTAATTTTTTTCGATGAAAACACCCGAGCATATCATGGAAGAAAGGAGAAGGAGCAGATGAACCTCAGACCGTTGCAAGACCGTATCCTCGTGAAAAGAATCGAGGAGGAGACCAAGACCGCCGGCGGCATCTTCATCCCCGACACAGCCAAGGAGAAGCCCCAGCGCGGCGAGATCGTGGCCGTCGGTAACGGCAAGAAGACCGAGGACGGCAAGGTGATCCCCGTTGATCTCAAGGTGGGCGACAAGGTTCTGTTCGGCAAGTATGCCGGCACCGACATCAAGATCGAGGGGCAGGAGTTCCTCATCATGCGCGAGGACGACATCCTGGGCGTGATCGAGTAACCGGCACCACGCCGGACAGCACAGCATACCCGAGTGAACCAATCCAAGGAGGATAGACAGATATGGCAGCCAGAATCATCAAATTCGACCAGGAAGGGCGCAACGCCATCCTGAAAGGTGTCAATACCCTCGCCGACGCGGTGAAGGTCACCCTCGGTCCCAAAGGCCGCAACGTGGTCATCGAGAAGTCCTTCGGCTCCCCCCTGATCACCAAGGACGGCGTCACCGTGGCCAAGGAGATCGAGCTCGAGGACAAGTTCGAGAACATGGGCGCCCAGCTCGTGAAGGAAGTCGCCTCCAAGACCTCCGACGTTGCCGGTGACGGCACCACCACCGCCACGGTCCTCGCCCAGGCCATCTATCGCCAGGGCTCCAAGCTGGTGGCCGCCGGCCACAACCCCATGGAGATCAAGCGCGGCATCGACAAGGCCGTCGAGACCATCGTGGCCGAGCTCAAGAGCATCTCCAAGCCGATCAAGGATCACAAGGAAATCGCCCAGGTGGGCACCATCTCCGCCAACAACGACAAGACCATCGGCGACATCATCGCCCAGGCCATGGAAAAGGTCGGCAAGGAAGGGGTCATCACCGTCGAGGAAGCCAAGGCCATGGAAACCAGCCTGGAGACCGTCGAGGGGATGCAGTTCGACCGCGGCTACCTCTCCCCCTACTTCGTGACCGATCCGGAGCGGATGGAGGCGTCGCTCGAGAACGCCATGATCCTGATCCACGACAAGAAGATCTCCAACATGAAGGACCTCCTCCCGGTCCTGGAGCAGACCGCCAAGAGCGGCCGTCCGCTGCTGATCATCGCCGAGGACATCGAGGGCGAGGCCCTTGCCACCCTGGTCGTGAACAAGCTGCGCGGCGTGCTCAACATCTGCGCCGTCAAGGCCCCGGGCTTCGGTGACCGCCGCAAGGCCATGCTGGAAGACATCGCCATCCTCACCGGCGGCCAGGTCATCTCCGAGGAGATCGGTAACAAGCTCGAAAACACCACCATGGACATGCTCGGCCGCGCCAAGCGGATCACCGTGGACAAGGACAACACCACCATCATCGACGGCGACGGCAAGGAAGCCGACATCCAGGGCCGCGTCAAGCAGATCCGCGCCCAGATCGAGGAGACCACCAGCGACTACGACCGCGAGAAGCTCCAGGAGCGCCTGGCCAAGCTCGTGGGCGGCGTTGCCGTGATCAAGGTCGGTGCCGCCACCGAGACCGAGATGAAAGAGAAGAAGGCCCGCGTCGAGGACGCCCTCCACGCCACCCGCGCCGCCGTGGACGAAGGGATCGTCCCCGGAGGCGGCGTTGCCTACCTGCGCGCCCTTGCTTCGCTGGAAGCCCTCAACCTTCCCACCGAGCAGCAGTTCGGCGTCAACGTCATCAAGCGCTCCATCGAGGAGCCCATCCGCCAGATCGCCCAGAACGCGGGCGTCGACGGCTCCATCGTGGTCGACAAGGTGAAGAACGGCAAGGATGCTTTCGGCTACAATGCCGCCGAAGACGAGTACGTTGACATGCTCGCCGCCGGCATCATCGACCCGACCAAGGTGTCCCGTTCCGCCCTGCAGAACGCGGCGTCCGTCGCCGGACTCATGCTCACCACCGAGGCCATGATCGCCGACAAGCCGAGAGAAGAAGCTCCCATGCCCGCCATGCCCGGCGGCATGGGCGGCATGGGCGGCATGATGTAATCAGCCCGCCGTCCAGGTCGGTATCGCAACACAAGGGGAAGGGCTTCGGTCCTTCCCCTTTTTCATGCCCGGCGTCTCCGAACCATCGAACACCCCAGCCTCGCGGTTCTCCACCAGCAGCCAATCCATTAAAAAACCAAATATATTCAGGCCAGTTACCAAACAGGACTGTTTTTGTCCAGATGGTGCAAACAAAAAAACCGTGTATACTGAAAGGGTCAAACGCCCACATTCGCGTTCCATGCACTCCACGACAGGGGGATAAGGATGAGGACCACTGCCATGAGCACCCTTACAGAGCACATGACCGCCATAAGGGAAGGGAAACGGCGCTTCGAGAACGCCTTCCAGGGCGTGGCCCGGATGATCCTGGAACAGGGGATCGACAAGGTCACCGTCAACGGCCGGATGACCTATGATTTCCGCATCTTCCGCACCGGCCGCAAGCACCCCATCGGCATGTATGACGAAATAAACAGTTTCGTCTCCTTTGTGAAGGATGCGGCCGAGGGGGGATCGTCCAAGGAGATGGCCTTTGTGCTGGTGGGCGAGCCGGGCAACGGCAAGACTTTTTTCGTGGAGTTCGTCTGCGCGCGCTATCGCGATTACCTGGCGCGGGACGAGAACCGCAAATACACCTTCCGCTTCTCCGGCATGGAGAAACTGGGGAGCTACGGCAAGATCGACGTGATCGAGTCCCAGACCTACGAGGACCCCGTGGTGCTGGCCATGAACCTCTTCGAAAGCCGGGACGAGAACCGCGAGTGGCTGGCCCGGGAATTCGGCTTCTCAGACCAGGAGCTGGAGGACCTCTTCGACAACTACCGTCCGCTCGGGGCCTGCACGGGATACATGTGGAACGACATCAGGAGCTTCACCGGCGGCGATGCCGCGGCCATGCTCGATTTCGTGCAGGTGGTGCCGGTACCGCTCACCGAGACCCTGGGGACCATCACCGGCAAGTACGCGGCCAAGGACAAGATCACCTCCAGCGCGGTGGACCTGCTGGGAGAGGAATCGATCCAGCGGCTGCTCCACATCACCGACGTGACCAACCCCTACCGCTTTGACCTGCGGCGCGGCGCCCTGGCCCGGGTGGCGGGGGGCGGCATCCATTTCTCCGATGAAATCTACAAGAACAAGAAGGACCTGGTCCAGGTCTACCTGGGGGTCATCCAGAACCGGGTCATCGAGATCGACGGCTACCGCTGGCCCATCGACACCCTGATCGTCGCCACCAGCAACAACGCCGAGTTCAACCGCTTCCTGGCCGAGAAGGAAGAGGCCCCCATCATCGACCGGTGCCGCATCTGCTACGTCTCCCACAACACCCACTACCGGATGCAGGAGCAACTGACCGATTACGCCATCGGCGGGGAAACCAAGACGACCCTCACCAAGGAGGAGCTCCACCAGGACCCGAATCTGAACTACGCCGCAAGCGTGGCAGTGACCCTGTCGCGGCTCCCCCGGTCCGAAAAGCTCACCCCCATCGAAACCATGAAACTGGCCGCCGGCGAGGTGGCCGGCGAAAAGAGCCTCAAAACCCTTGCCGAGGTGGTCGACACCCTCAACCAGGAGGCGGACATCACCAAGAGATTCGGCCAGAAGGGGCTCGGCCAGCGAAACCTGGGGCGGGCGATCCAACTCCTGGTGGAAAGTTCCGAAACCAACGAAGGGCGCTGCATGGTGGCCCACGACGTGTTCAAGGCCCTGGAGCGGGTAGTCCTCGACTATGTCCCGGACCAGAACGACCGGGGCAAATACCTGGATGACCTGAAGATCGCCAAGGGGCTCTACCGGGAACGGATCATGACCGAGATGTTCAACGCCTACATGGATGAGCCCTACGCCATCAAAAAGGATGTCATGAACTACGTGAACATGATCATCGGCATCGACGCCGAGAACCTGGGGCCCGATCGGATGTGGAAATACAAGGATCCCCAGACCGGAGGGCTGAAGGCCCTGAAGATCGACGAGCGCTATATCCGCAACGTGGAAGATCGGCTGGGGCTGCGAACCGGTGAGCAGCGCGAGAGCTTCCGCACCTCGATCCGCAAGATCTACGGCCAGAAGATCTCGGTGGAGCCGTCCTACGACTTCATGGACAACCTGGAGTTGGTCAAGGCGGTGACTGACGTGCGGCTCAAGAGCGACATCGCCGGAGCCGGCAGCCTGATCGGGGCCCTGGCAAACCGGACCAACGAGGAAAACCAGAAGCTCTACGACCGGATGGTGGACACCATGCTCAAGAAGCTGGGCTACTGCCGGACCTGCGCCCAGAAAACCATCGAGTACTTCTGCACCCAGGAAGACGAGATCTAGCCTTCCGGCAGGACACCATGAAACCCGACCTGCAAAGACACATGGAGAAACTCAGGGCTGCCGGCTTTCCCCCCGAGCGTGAGAAACTGCTCCTGCGGGAACTGAACGATGCCCGTACGCACGAACTCCCGGAGCCGACCCCGTCCGGCCCGCCCGTGCCGGGCATCTACGATGCCCACGACCTGATGGAGCTCCAGGCCATGGCCCAACCCCAGGCGAGCCACACGACACGCATCCGCTCCCTGGACGAACTCCTGGAGCGGGACCGGCTGCGTGAGGAGGACGGTTTCCCGCGCAAGATCCGGATCGGCAAACTCATCAAGCCGGGTGCGGGGGGCAAGGAAAAGATCGTGGTGGTGCCCACCACGGTGGAGGAGAAGCTGATCCACGACCGGGCGCCCGAAGAGACCGAGGAAGACGAATCCATGGGGGGCACCGGCGACGGTGACGAGGGGGAAATCATCGGCGAGCAGCCGGTCCGGCCCCAGCAGGGAGGAGAAAGCGGCACCGCCGGCCACGGGGAGGGCGAGGGACATGAACTGGAGTCCACGGCCTACGATCTGGGGAGAATCCTGACCGAGCGGTTCGACCTGCCCAACCTGAAGGAGAAGGGCAAGAAAAGCTCGCTCTCCCACTACAGCTACGACCTGACCGACCGGAACCGGGGCTTCGGCCAGATCCTGGAGAAAAAACAGACCCTGCGGCGGATTCTCGAAACGAACATCGCCCTGGGCACCGTGACCGATATGGCCGAAATCGATCCCACCCGGCTCGTCATCTCCCCCCGGGACCGCGTCTACCGCATCCTCTCCCGTGAGCTGGAGTACGAATCCCAGGCCCTGGTCTTTTTCATCCGCGATTACTCGGGCTCCATGGAGGGAAAGGCCACCGAGGTGATCTGCTCCCAGCACGTGCTCATCTATAGCTGGCTCCTCTACCAGTTCGCCCGGCAGGTGGAGACCCGGTTCATCCTCCACGACAACGACGCCCGGGAGGTGCCGGACTTCTACACCTACTACAACCTGCGGGTGGCGGGAGGAACGCGGGTGGCCGCGGCGTACCGGATGGTGAGCGAGATCGTGGAAAAGGAAAGCCTGGCCCGGGACTACAACATCTACGTGTTCCACGGCACCGACGGCGACGACTGGGACACCAACGGCGAGGAGACCATCCCGGAGCTCCGGCGAATGCTCGCCTACGCCAACCGGGTCGGCGTCACCATTGCCGAGCACACCTACGGCTCGAGCGGCAACACCGAGGTGGAGCGGTACCTGAAGCGCTCGGGCCTGCTGGAGGAAAAGCCGGAACTCCTCCGCATGGACGTCATGGGCGAAGACGCCGAAGAGACCAGGGTCATCGAGGGGATCAGAAGACTGATTTCGTGACAGAAGGGACTTTTCAGGAAGCGTGATGCCCGGGCACGGTCAAGGCGTCCGGGGATAACCGACAAGGCGCGTTTCGGGCAGGGTTATGCAACTCATCGACCAGCACACGAAAAAGATCATGGAGGGGTGCAAGGAGCGGGCGCGCGAGGCGGGGCTGCGCTTTTCCGACGAAACCCTCGAATACATCGTCACCAACCGGGACATGCTGGAACTCCACCCCAAGGTGATGATCCCCACCCTGTACGATTACTGGGTCCATGACGTGGAGGTGCTGAAGGAGAAGGGGAAGTACGAGCTCTATCCCCACAACCCCTACGAGACGGTCATCAACACCCGGCCGCCCATCTCGTTCTACAACGACAACAACCCGGACTGGCTCAACGTGATGATCTTCTACCACGTGCTTGCCCATATCGATTTCTTCCAGAACAACCTCTACTACCGCCACACCTGGGACTATGACCTGACCGGCAAGGCCCTGGCCGACAAGAGGCTCATCGCCCGGCTACGGTCCGAGCACGGCCGCCGGCTCGACTATGTGATCGAGTTCGCCCGCTCCATCGACAATCTGGTGGGCTACTACGGCGAACTTTCCACCCTGTTCCGGGAAGAAACCCCGCCGCTGCCGCTCCGGCTCGACTACTACTTCGACGTGTTCCTCCAGAGGGTGAAAAAGGTCAAAACCGCCGGGTACGTGCAGGAAATCGAACGGTACAACCGCTGCATGCGCGACTTCGGCGATCTGGGCGAGGAAACCTTCTTCGCCGAGGTCATGGCCAGGCACCCCGAGTTCGAGGCTCTCTACCTGAAGAGCCGGTCGGAGGAAAGACGCGGGCGGCCCGACCTGATGCAGTTCATCATGGAGCACTCCCCCTTCCTCAACCGGGAGGAAAACCGCTGGATGAAGAGCGTCCTTGAGGTGATCCGCTCCACATCGGTCTACTTCCAGCCCCAGATGCGGACGAAGATCATGAACGAGGGGTGGGCCAGCTACTGGCATGAGAAGCTCTTTCTCACCGATGACCGGATCAGGGGGCGCGAGGTGGACTTTGCCCGGGTTCACTCGGGGGTCACCTGCCTGCACCGGGTGGGACTCAACCCCTACGCCATCGGCATGCGGCTCTTCCAGCACATCGAGGAGCAGGCCGACAAGGGGCGCATCTCCCTGGAGTTCCAGCAACTGGCCGACAGCCATGCCCGGCAGGAGTTCGACCGCGGCACCAGGGGCGGAACGGCCTTCATCTTCGCCATCCGCGAAAACCTGTGCGACTTCTCGTTCATCAACACCTTCGTGGACCAGGATTTCGTGAACCGGCACAAGCTCTTCGTAGTGGGGAGGCGGCTCAATAGGGAACGGATGACCTGGCAGTATTACGTGAAGAGCCGCACGGCCGAGGCCTACCGGGCCATGCTCACGGATTCCCTTTATCACCCCCCCGTCATAGTGGTGGACGAGGCAAAGGGAGAGGGGAAGTATCTCTACCTTGACCACCGGTTCGAGGGGAAGCCGCTGGTCAAGGACTTCATCGGGAACACCCTGATGGGAATCGAGTACCTCTGGGGCGGTCCGGTAAAGCTCGAAACGAGCGAAGTGGGGCTGCCGCCGCCCGACGAAGCCGTGAAGCCCCCTGAGCGGCAGCAAAAGATCCACTGGCGACGCTACGTCTACACCATGGAGGACCGGAAGCTCTCGCGGACGCTCCTGTAAGGACCAGCCCCCATGACGAAATCCATGGACACCATATCCCGCGCACTCCAGCACATGGACCGGAGCGTCAACGCCTGGGACCACCGGGGTTCCGTCCCCTTCGAGGAATTCCTGCGGATTCTCGTGGCCAACCCGGCACTGGTGCTCCGCAACGTCTTCCAGGTCTTTCACGACATGGTCACGAGCCACATCGGCATCGGCATCGACGAAACCCCGGACGACCCCGAATCGATCCACTACGTCTCCTACGACTGCCGCAAGCTCTTCGTGGAGGGATCCGACACCCCGTTCTTCGCCGACCGGCTCTTCGCCAACCGCCTCGTGACCCTGGTGGAGACCTGGAAGCGGGGGGCCCAGCAGAACAAGATCTATGTCTTCGAGGGGCCGCCCGGCAGCGGCAAGAGCACCTTCCTCAACAACCTGCTCATGAAATTCGAAACCTACGCCAACACGGCGGAGGGTGCCCGCCACGAGGCGGTCTGGCGCCTGGACCGGCAGGCCCTGGGCGGATTCACGCACCACGAGACCGCGGTCTTTCTGGACAAGCTTTCAAAACTCCTGGAGGAGTACGAGTTCAACCAGGAAGAGCTCTTCGAGGCCGAAGGGGCCATGCCCGCCGGGGACGACTTCGTGGAGATCCCCTGTCCCTCCCACGACAACCCGGTCCTCGTCATTCCCAAGCAACTGCGGCGCCAGTTCTTCGACGACCTGTTCAAAAACGACGAGATGAAGTGGCGCCTCTTCACCGAAAAGGAGTTCGACTGGGTCTTCCGCGGCACCTGCTGCACCATCTGCAGCTCCATCTACCAGGCGCTGCTGGCCCGGCTCAAGAGTCCGGCGGCAGTGCTCCGGATGCTCCACGCCCGCCCCTATCACGTCAACCGCCGCATGGGTGAGGGGATCAGCGTCTTCAACCCCGGCGACAAGCCGGTGCGCCAGAACGTCTTCACCAACGAGATGCTCCAGAGCCGCATCAACGCCGTGCTGCGGGACAGCAACCAGGTGAAGTATCTCTTCTCCCAGTACGCCAAGACCAACAACGGCATCTATGCCCTCATGGACATCAAGGGGCACAATACCGACCGGCTCATCGAGCTCCACAACATCGTGAGCGAGGGGGTCCACAAGGTGGACGACCTGGAGGAGAACGTCGACTCCCTCTTCCTGGCCCTCATGAACCCGGAGGACAAAAGCAACATCGAGAGCTACCAGTCGTTCCTCGACCGGATCCAGTACATCAAGATACCCTACGTGCTCGACCTGAACACCGAGGTGGAGATCTACCGCAACATCTTCGGCAAGCAGATCGACCACAGCTTCCTGCCGCGGGTGCTCCACAACTTCGCCCGGATCATCATCTCGTCGCGCATGAACGAGCGCTCCTACGCCATGAACGACTGGATCCCGGAGCCCCACCGCTACGGCATGTACTGCGACTTCAACCTCCAGCTCCTCAGGATGGAGATCTACACGGGGCACATCCCCGCGTGGCTCACGGAGGAAGACCGCAAGAAGCTCACGGCCAAGCGCCGGCGCATGATCATCGCCGAAAGCGAGCAGGAGGGCGACCGGGGCCTGTCCGGCCGGGACGCCATCAAGATCTTCGGCGACTTCTACTCCACCTATGCCCGCAAGGACAAGCTCATCACCATGACCACCCTCACCTCCTACTTCACCAAGGTGCGGCCGGAACTGGGGAAGCAGCTTCCCTCCGGCTTCCCGGAATCTCTCATGCGCCTCTACAACTTCACCATCCTGCAGGAGGTGAAGGAATCGCTCTACTACTTCAACGAAGAACAGATTTCACGGGACGTGCAGAACTACCTCTTCGCCATCAACTTCGAGCCGGTGGTGGACGAGACCTGCACCTGGACCGGAGACAAGCTCCACATCACCGAAACCTATCTGGAAGCCATCGAAAACCGGCTTCTGGGAGCAGGCGTCGAGGAGGAAAAACGGCTCGCCTTCCGGGCGGGAGCCCAGAAGGAATACGCCTCCCGCACCCTGGCCCAGGAAATCCTGTTCGAAGGAAAAGCGATCTCAGAGACCGCCCTCTACCATGACCTTTTCGAGCGCTACGTCTTCAACCTCAAGGAAAAAGCCCTGGATCCGTTCCTGAAGAACGAGAACTTCCGCCGTGCCATCAAGGACTTCGGCCGGGAGGAGTTCAAGACCTATGACAAGCGGATCCGGGACGACGTCACCTTCCTCATCGGCAACCTGGGTACCAAGTACCGCTACACCCGGAACGGCGCCAAGGAAGTCTGCATCTACGTCATCGACAACGATCTGGCCAAGACCTACGGCCGCGCCTGACCCAACCCGCACCCTCAGGAGGAACATCCCCAATGACCCTGCGTATCCTGCCCCTCGCTCTGATCCTCGCCTGCCTGGCAGCCCCCGGCGTACTCGCGGCCGAGCCTGCCGCCGACAACCGGGGGGAACTCCAGAACCGCATCGAGCAGCTTGAAAAGCAGATTCGCGACCTGAAGGAATTGCGCGAGAAGCAACAGCAGAAGGACGCGCGGGTCCGCGAAATCCAGGAACCCTGCATTGCCGCCGTGGGCGCGCGGGAGGTCTGCTCCTGCCTGGCTGAAAACCTACCGATGGGGGTCGACTTCATGGCCTATGTCCGCATGGTGTCAGCACCGAAAGAAGGAGCTGACGAGCAGGTGCTGGAGATGGTGAAGGCGGCGCGGGAGCGGTGCGTGAGATAGGGGGGCTACATCTCCACCCGCGTCACCACCCCCTGGAGCCGGCTGGCCGGCAGCTTGTGGAACTGGACGAAGTTGGGGGTGAGCTTCTTGAAGACCGAGAAGACCCGCCAGGCCGGATTGCGGGTGCTGATGTCCTCGACCCCATAGAAGATGACCTTCTCCTGGATGCCGTTGGCCTTGAGCAGCCCTTCGATATCCACCACTTCCATGTATCCCGCCTGGATCCGGAAGGCGTCGAGCCCCGGCCCGATCCCCCTGATCAGTTCCGTGTCCACGCCCAGGGGCTCGTCGCTGATCATCAGGGAAATGAACACGTTGCGCTCATAGATGATGTTGCTCCGGATGATGCAGTGGACCACATAGGGGGGGACCACGTCGGTCTCCCGGGTGAAGAAGAGCCCGGTCCCGCGGATGGGCCCCTTGGCGTAGATCTGCTCGTAGGAGAGGAGGAAGGTTTCCAGGTCAAGGGGCTTCAGGGCGTGGTAGAGAGAGCGCTGGCCCCGGGTCCAGATGATGATGGTCACAAAGGGGATCGACGCCAGAATGATGGACCAGTAGGCGCCGTGGGGCAGCTTGGAGAAGGTGGACACGTGGTAGGCGGCGGCGATGAGAGTCACCGCCAGGGCCACCAGGGCCCGCCACTTTTTTGTGGTGTGGGAGAAAACGATGATCATCATGATGCCGGTGATGGTCATGGAGCCCGTCACCGCCATGCCGTAGGCTGCGGCCAGGTTCTCGGACTTGCGGAAGACCAGCATGATGAAGATGACCGCCACCATGAGCGACCAGTTGACCGCGCCCAGATAGATCTGGGACTTGATCTGCCGTGAGGTGTAGTCGACCCGCATCAGGGGGAGGAGCCGCGTGGTGATCCCCTGGTAGACGATGGAGAAGACCCCGCTGATGATGGCCTGGGACGCGATGATGGTGGCCATGATGGCAAGGATGAGGAAGGGGATGTAGAGGGCTGGCGCCTGGCTCCGCACCATGCCGAAGAGGAGGTTTTTCGCCTCCGGATTGGCAATGGCGAACACCCCCTGGCCCAGGTAGTTGAGGTAGAGGGCCACGAACACGAAATGCCACGCCCGGACGATCGGCTTCTTTCCCAAGTGCCCCATGTCTGCGTAGAGGGCCTCGCCGCCGGTGGAGCAGAGTATCACCTCGGAGAGGACAAAGTAGCCGGCCAGGCCGTTCTCCCGGAAGAAGGAGAAGGCGTGCCAGGGGTTGATCGCCTCCACGATCTGCGGCATGGAAAGGGCGGAGACCGCGCCGGTGACGGCGAGGGTTCCGAACCAGAGGGCCATGATCGGCCCGAACGCGCTGGCCACCCGGTCGGTCCCCTTGTGCTGGACCGAGAAGAGGCCGATGGCGATGGCCGCGGCAATGGCAACCAGGACACCCGTGGAAAGCCCTTCCAGACCGGGGATGAGGAGCAAACCCTCCACGGCGGAGAGAATACTGATGGCCGGAGTGATGACCGCGTCACCCAGCAGCAGCGACACCCCCACAAAGGAGAGAAAGCCGGCAAAGGCCACCAGTCGGCCGGCCTTGACCAGCTTCATGATGATCTCCCGCAGGACGATTTCCCCCCCCTGCCCCTTGCGCCCCAGGCTCATGGCGAGCCAGGCGTACTCGGCGGTGACCAGGATCGTCATGGTCCAGAAGACCAGGGAGAGGATGCCGTAGACGTTTCCGACCGTAGGCTGGGTGAGGGTGAAGATGACGGTCAGGGTGTAGATGGGGCTCGTGCCGATGTCGCCGAAGACGAGCCCCAGGGCCTTGACGATGCCCCCCAAGGATGTATCGTGCTTGTGATGTTCCATATCATCCCGCGGCAAGAACTGCCGAGAAAACAAACTGATCGCATATCCCTTGTGGCCCGCGGCGGAGACTGCGCGCCACAACCGGCACCTTATATCACTTCGCTCCGGCCAACTCAACATAATTCCAGGCCCGGTGAGGGGAGCTTCGCCCTTGACCCGGCAACCTTCCATCGGGTAGTCTGAACCAATGCTCAACTCCCGCGAATCGATGAAAAAACCCGAACTTCTCGCCCCTGCCGGCTCCCTTGAGGCATTCTTCGCCGCCATGGAAAAGGGGGCCGACGCAGTCTATGGCGGCCTGCGCGATTTCTCCGCCCGGGCCAAGGCCAAGAACTTCAGCATCTCCCAGATGGAGCGGATGACCACCTATGCCCACAGCCTGGGCCGCAAGGTCTACGTCACCCTCAACACCCTTGTGAAAGAGGCGGAGTTGCCGCAACTCGTGGAGACCCTCGCCGCCCTGGAGGCCATGGGCACCGACGGGGTCATCCTCCAGGACCTGGGGGTGGCGCGGCTGATCCGCGACCACTTTCCCGGCATTCCCCGCCACGCCTCCACCCAGATGACGATCCACAACCTGGCCGGGGTCCAGGTGCTGGGCGAGATGGGCTTCGAGCGGGTCGTGCTCGCCCGTGAGCTCCACCTGGACGATATCCGCCGCATCTGCGGGTCGACGCCGGTGGAAATCGAATGCTTCATCCATGGGGCGCTCTGCTTCGCCATCTCGGGGCAGTGCTACTTCTCGTCCTTCCTCGGAGGGCACAGCGGCAACCGGGGGCGCTGCGCCCAGCCCTGCCGCCGCCACTATCGCTATCGGGCCAAGGATGGGTACTACTTCTCCACCAATGACCTCTCCACGGTGGATCTGATCCCGGACCTGGCCGCCGCCGGCGTGGCGTCGCTCAAGATCGAGGGACGGATGAAGTCGGCCGAGTACGTGGCGAGCGTGGTGGAGGCCTACCGAATGGTGCTGGACGCGCCGGAGCGGAAACGGGCCGAGGTGACCGGCCGCGCCAAGGAGCTTCTGAAGCTCTCCTTCGGCCGGGTGCCGACCAAGGGCTTCATGGGCTCCCGCTCCCCCTCCGACATCGCCATCCCCACCCTGCGCGGGGCCACGGGCCGGTTCCTGGGAGAGATCACCGGGGTAAAGGGCAACAGAATCACCTTTGAGACCAAGGATCCCCTCTTCGTGGGGGATCGAATCAGGGTGCAGCCGAAAAGCGACATGGCCGGCCGCGCCTTCACGGTGAAAGAACTTTTTGCCGGCCAGGGCAAAGTGAAATCGGTCCGGGGAAAAAGCATTGTTTCCGTGATCTCGCCCTTCCCGTTCAAGGTGGGGGATGCGGTCTTCAAGGTCTCGTCCGAAACCGCGTTCACCATGAGCGAAAATGCCTGCCTCAAGCGCCTGGCCTCGGTGAAGCCCTGCGCTATTCCCTGCGATGTGGCCCTCACCCTGGACGGGGAGACCCTGCGGGTGACCGGCCAGGCCGCCGGGGGTCGGATTGAGGCCGCCTTCCCCGTGGGCGCCCTGGAACCTGCCCGAACCGAAGACATGACCGGCGTGCTCCGGGCCCAGTTCTCCCGCACCGGCGACACCCCCTTCGAGCTGAGGAACCTCGACGCGCCCGGCTTCCCCCGCGTCCTCATCCCGCCGGCCCGGCTCAAGGATATCCGCCGGGAATTCTACCGGCTCCTGGCCGAGGAGGCCGTGGCCGGTGCCCGGACCCGCCAGACGGAGGCCCGGCGCCGGGCTCTGGCGGCCCTGGTTCCGGCGGCACAGCCGCGGCGGGAGTCGAGGACGGAGGTCATCGTGCGGATCGAGCACCTGCGGGATGCCTCTCTCCTGCGGCAGCCGGGGGTCGACGGCATCATCCTTCCGGTCTCCCGGGCCAACATCCACCAACTGCCCCTCGCGGCCCGCAAGCTGCGGGGGGACGCTGAGCGGATCACCTGGCACCTGCCGTTCATCATGTTCGACGACGACCTCCCCTTCTACCGGGAGGCGGTGGACGTCATCCTGGCCCACGGATTCCGGCGCTTCGAACTGTCCAACCTCTCCCACGCGGCCCTGCTTAAAGGGCGCGACGCCGAGCGTGCCACCGACTATCGCCTGTTCTCGCTGAACACTCAGGCTATCCTTGCCTGGCACGAACTGGGGGTCACAACCGCCACGCTCTACATCGAGGACGACGCCGAGAACATGGCGCGGCTCCTGGGGGCCGCCGTGCCGGTAAAGCGGCGGGTGCTGGTCTACGCCGGCGTGCCGGCCATGACCACCCGCGTCGCCATCCGCGGGGTGAAGAACGATGCCCCCCTCGTCTCGGACCGGGGCGACGAGTACGACGTGACGATCCGGGGAGACCTCACCACGATTACCCCAGCCACCCGCTTCTCCATCACCCACTTCCGGGGGCAGCTCCAGGAGGCGGGCTGCGGCACCTTCATCGTGGACCTGTCCCAGGCGCCCCGGGAGCGGTGGCGGCCAATCCTCGACACCTTTGCCCGGGGCGGCGAGCTGCCGGGGACCAGCCCCTTCAACTTCGTGATGGGCCTCGTGTGAGGCCAGGCACAAACACATTCACCACAAGGACACGGAGAAAATCACAGGGGGAACCAAAGAGATTTTCCTCCGGGTCCCCTGTGGTTAACTAACCATTTTTTGGAAAACGGGGCTGCAAGGATAGAACAATGGGAACCAGCACTGACTCGGCCATCACCGACTATCTCATCCGCATCGTCACCCGGGAAGGCAACATCCGGGCCCTGGCCTGCGTCACCACCCACCTGGTGGGCGACGCATGCCGCCGCCACGGCACCCTGCCCACGGCCTCGGCCGCCCTGGGGCGGGCCCTGACCGGCGGCGTGCTCATGGGAGCCCTCCTCAAGACCGGTCAACGGATCGCCCTCACCTTCGAGGGGAACGGCCCCCTGCACAAGATCATTGTCGAGGCGGACGCCAACGGCGCCGTGCGCGGGCTTGTCAGGAATCCGGCAGTGAACCTTTTGCGGGACGACGGCAAACTCGACGTGGCCGGAGCCCTGGGGAAGGCCGGATTTCTGACCGTCAGCCGGGATCTTGGCCTCAAGGAGCCCTACACCGGCACGGTCATGCTCCATACCAGCGAGATCGCCGAGGACCTGGCCTGGTACCTGGCTGAGTCGGAGCAGATTCCCTCGGCCGTAGGGCTCGGCGTGTACGTGGAGCAGGACGGATCGGTTGCCGCTGCCGGCGGCTTTCTGATCCAGGCGCTCCCCCCCGGCGATGACCAGCTCATCGACCGGCTCATGGAGCGTATCGGTTCCATGCCGCCGGTAACGGAAATGCTCCGGACCGGGGCAACCCCCGAAGGACTTCTGGAGTACCTCTTCGAGGACATCCCCTTCGACATTCTGGAAAAACGGACCGCAGCACTCGTCTGCTCATGCAGCCGCGAACGGATCGAACGGGTGCTCCTTTCCCTTGGGAGCGACGAACTCTCCTCCCTGATCCACGACCAGGGCAAGGCCTCTGTCGGGTGCGAATTCTGCGGCGAGCACTATAATTTCACACGGGAAGAGCTGGAACGGCTCAGGGACTCCCTCACCGCCGCCTGACCCTCTCGAAAATTCCTCCGCCGGCGGTATACTCTGTATCGTGGGTCCGCGCGGCGCAGGCCGGCCTCGCGGACTCATCACCCCCCACCGCAGCGGAGGTCCCCATGAAGATCATCGACATCACCGTCCCTCTCTCCCCGGATCTCCCCGTCTACCCGGGAGACCCGCCCTTCTCGCTCGAACCGGTGGCCCGCGTGGCCCGGGGCGACGGCGCCAACGTCTCGCGCATCACCCTTGGGACCCACGCCGGCACCCACATCGACGTTCCCCGGCATCTGCGCGATGACGGCGCCTCCGTGGACCAGGTGCCCCTTGACCTGCTGACGGGCAAGGCCCGGGTGCTCGAACTGCGCGACGTGACCGCCATCGGGCGCCGGGAACTGGCCCATCTGCCGGTAAAGGGAGAAGAGCGGATCATCCTCAAGACCGCCAACTCCCTCCTCTGGGGCCACGCCGGCTTCCGCGACAGCTACGCCTCGCTTACTCCCGACGGTGCCCGCTATCTGGCCGAGGCGGGCACGCGCCTGGTGGGGATCGATTACCTCTCCATCGGCCCCTTCGGCAGCGAGGCCGAGGTCCACCGGATCCTTCTGGACGCCGGCATCCTCATCCTGGAGGGGCTGAATCTCGCCGGCGTCGAGCCGGGGCACTACGAACTCCTCTGCCTTCCCCTCAAGATAGCCGGCGGAGACGGCGCACCGGCCCGCGCACTCCTTCGTTCCGTCGCGCGGGTACCGGCCGGGGAATCCTCCTTCGACCCCCACACCACCCGCTGGCCCCTTTCCTGAGGCATTGACTGTGACGCGCCGGCGCACGATTGTCAGTTCGCGGGAGCTCGACCTCCTGCGCCGCCTGCTCATGGAGCGGACCGAGGAGCTGGAGCGCGTCAACGAGCGCCTCTTCCTCGCCGACCAGGTAAAGACCGACTTTCTGTCCCACATGTCGCGGGAATTCCAGCGGCCCCTCAACCATATCGTGGATTTCGCCCAGTGCCTGCGGGAAGAGGCCATGGGGCCGGTCACCCGCGAGCAGCGCATCTGCCTCGACACGATCATCGCCCGGGGCAAGAGGCTTCAGCGCCTGCTGGAAAGGGTCCTCTCCCTCTGCAACGACGAGCTGGGGATGGCCCTGTTCCTGCCCCGGAAGTTCCCGGTGCGCGAAGTGCTGGACCACGTCATGGACAGCCTGGGGGCTGCGGCCGGGAAGCGGGGGGTGGAGCTCCATGCCGGCTGCGGCGATGACGGATGCACCATCACCGCCGACAAGGGGAAATTCACCTTCATCATCGAAGAGCTGGCAACCAACGCCCTCAAGTTCTCGGACCAGGGGGGACGGGTGGACGTTGCCATCGACGCCGTAAAACGGCGCGGGAGGGGCGAAGAGCTGCGGATCAGGGTTTCGGACCAGGGAAGGGGTATCGGCAGCAAAGAGCTGGAGCAGATCTTCCGGAGCTTCGAGATGGGAAAACGGGGCCGGGCGGAACCGGGCAGCCTCGGCATCGGGCTCACCCTGGTCAAACGGTTCGTAGAGCTGCATGGCGGCACCATAACCGTGGAGAGCAGTCCCGGCATCGGGAGCACCTTCACGGTCGTGCTCCCCCGGCAAGGCCCCGCTGAGCGGGTCGGCCCACCGCCCCGGGTGATCCTGGCCGACCAGGACCCTGAACGGCTCCGGGAGCTGGCCGATGCACTGCGGCAGGAGCGGTG
Organism: Geobacter sp. PheSNFMC; assembly: GCF_059620965.1. Taxonomy (NCBI): domain Bacteria; kingdom Pseudomonadati; phylum Thermodesulfobacteriota; class Desulfuromonadia; order Geobacterales; family Geobacteraceae; genus Geobacter; species Geobacter sp. PheSNFMC. Next base: position 1,511 of record NZ_JCAMRN010000035.1, on the reverse strand, counting down.
CGACATCATCACCGCCGTGGACGGGCGGGACGCCCTCGACAAGGGGATGGCCCAGTCACCTGCACTCTGCATCCTCGCCCTCGACCTGCCGGGAATCGACGGGATCGACGTCTGCTCCCGCCTCAAGGCCCATGAACAGAGCTCCCAGATTCCGGTGATCATCACCGCGCCCCACCGGGATGCATCGGTGCGGGCCCGGTGCGCCCAGGCCGGGGCCGACGGATTCTTCGCCCTTCCCGCCGAAGTGGGCGACCTTCTGATGGCGGCACGGGGGCTCATTGCCCGGAAACTCAGCTACGATTTCCTGAAGCGCAACTATGAAATTGCCGCCAGCGAGGCCTTCACCGACCCTCTCACGGGGCTCTTCAACCTCCGGCAGTTCTGGCTCAGCCTCGACCACGAGCTGAAGCGCGCCCGCCGCTACCGCCGCAACTGCTCGCTGGCCATGATCGACATCGACTGGTTCAAGCACTACAACGACTGCCATGGCCACCTCCGGGGCGACGAGGTCCTCAGGGAGGCTGCCGCCGTGTTCCGCGGCTGCATCCGGACCTCGGACATCGCGGCCCGCTACGGGGGGGAAGAGTTCGTCGTCATCATGCCCGAAACCACCAGGGAACTGGCCCTGCTGGCCGGCGAGAAGCTGCGCCGGGCCGTGGAAGAGCACCCCTTCCCGCTCCGGGAGACCCAGCCCGGCGGCGCTCTCACAATCAGTATCGGCATCGCCACCTTCCCCGACGACGCCGAGGAGGGGCGGGAACTGGTCGAGGCCGCCGACCGGGCCCTCTACCGGGCCAAGGAAGGGGGCCGAAACCGGGTGGTTGCCGCAGTTGCGGACGGAGCCGATTGAGACCGGGGGACCGGGTGATATACTGAACGTCAAGGAGAACGAGGAACTACCGGACTCCCGCATCCTCTCAGGGAAAGGAGATGGAGCACATGTCACGGGTTACTCACAAATCAGTGGTCGAGGAGCAGGGACAGCGGACCGCGCGCAGCACCGACGCCTACCTGCCGAAGGTGGGACATGAAGCTGCCCTGTGCAAGAAATGCGGCGCGCTCTACCGCAACAAGCGCTGGACCGTTGCAGGGGAGGAGGCGGGAGCCGGCAACCTTGCCAAGGTGGTCTGCCCCGCCTGTCAGCGGATGGCCGATAACAACCCCGGCGGCATCGTCACCTTTGCCGGCGACTACCTCTTGGCGCACGAGGACGCCATCCTGAATTCCATCAAAAACATCGAGGCCAAGTCCCGGGCAAAGAACCCCCTGGGCCGCATCATGGAGATCAGCCAGGACAAAAACGTCCTCACAATCGCCACCACCGAGGACAAACTGGCCCAAAAGCTGGGCCGCGAGATCTTCAAGGCCCACCGGGGAGAGCTCCACTACCGGTGGAGCCACGGGGAGAGTTTTGTCCGGGTAAGCTGGTTCCGTTAAGCGACAACGGGGGGATGACATGCCGTCATCCCCCCGCCGGGTTTCCTTGTTCGTTCAATCAGTCAGAACGGCCT
>NZ_JCAMRN010000034.1:0-32601 GCF_059620965.1 Geobacter sp. PheSNFMC | reverse complement strand
GCTCACTGTCCCCTCCCCGGCCCTGTGCCGCGACGCGAATCACGCTATCTCCCCACTTTGGCCCGCTCGATCTCCGCCCTGACCCGCTCCAGGGCCGTGCCGCCGGTGGCGGCCCGGGCGTTGACCGACGCTTCCAGGGTGATCGCGTCGAAGATGTCCTCGCCGATCTTGTCCGAGAACCCCTGCCATTCATCCATGGTCAGGTCCGGGAGATCTTTGCCGTTGGCGATGCAGTAGGCCACGGTCTTCCCCACCACCTCGTGGGCGTCGCGGAAGGGCATCCCCTGGCGGACCAGGTAGTCGGCCACGTCGGTGGCGGTGGAGAATCCCTTGGCGGCCGCGGCCCGCATGTTCCCGGCGTTGATCCGCATCTCCCGCACCATGTCGGCGAAAATCTTGAGGCTCCCCTTCACGGTGTCGATGGTGTCGAAGAGGGGCTCCTTGTCTTCCTGCATGTCCTTGTTGTAGGCCAGGGGCAGGGCCTTCATGACCGTGAGGAGCGCCATGAGGTTGCCGTAGACCCGGCCGGTCTTGCCGCGGACCAGTTCCGGCACGTCCGGGTTCTTCTTCTGGGGCATGATCGAGGAGCCGGTGCAGAAGGAATCGGTCAGCTCCACGAACTTGAACTCGCTGGTGGACCAGAGGATCAGCTCTTCGGAGAAGCGGGAGAGGTGCATCATGAGGATCGAGGAGGCCCCCATGAACTCCAGGGCGAAGTCCCGGTCCGATACCGAATCGAGGGAGTTGCGGGTCACGGCGGGGAAGTCCAGCAGCTCGGCCACGTACTCCCGGTCGATGGGGAAGGTGGTCCCGGCCAGGGCGCCGGCGCCGAGCGGAAGGGCGTTCATCCGCCGCAGGCAGTCCTCCATCCGCCCCTTGTCCCGGGTGAACATCTCCACGTAGGCCATCATGTGGTGGGAGAAGAGGATGGGCTGGGCGGTCTGCAGGTGGGTGTAGCCGGGCATGATGACGCCCAGGTTGGCTTCCGCCTGGTAAATGAGGGAGTCCACCAGCATATCCAGGTAGGCGGAGATCTCCACGATCTCGTCCCGCAGGTAGAGGCGGATGTCGAGGGCAACCTGGTCGTTGCGCGAACGGCCGGTGTGGAGCCGCTTGCCGGCCTCGCCGATCTTCTCCGTGAGACGCGCCTCGATGTTCATGTGGATGTCTTCCAGGGCCACGGAGAAGTCGAATTTCCCGGCCTCGATCCGGGCAAGGACCTCCTGGAGCCCCGCCACGATCTTTTCAACCTCGGCCATGGGGAGGATGCCCTGCTTGCCCAGCATCCGCGCGTGGGCGATGGAACCCCGGATGTCCTGATGGTAGAGCCGCTTGTCGAAGTCGATGGAAGCGGTGAATTCCTCGACGAATTGATCGGTCGGCTCGGAAAAGCGGCCGCCCCAGAGTTTTTCGTGTGCCATAGGTGTCTCCTGATGGTGTGATTACGTGTTCTGCGCGATCTCGAACCCCGCCACCATCTCATCCCCGCTGATCTTGACCCAGCCGCCGTCCCGGGACGGACGCATGATCGTGTGGACCTTGAGGGGGACCCGCGTGGTGCGCGGATCGATCTCGTGGTGGAGCGGAAGGTTGAAGTAGTAGAGGCGGGTCCCGGTCCCGAAGCGGAGCCGGCAGATCGGGGCGCCGTCGAAATCGTCGGTGGAGAACTCCGAGAGCTGCACCCGCGCCAGGCGGTGGCTGCTGTTGATGACCACGGAGGAGGTGCCGAAGGCGTGCCCGCCGGGAGCGTCCTCGATCCGGGTCTCCTCGGAGGTGTTGCCGAAGACCGTCACCGTTTCCCGCACGCCTGGCGTGTCCTCCAGGTACTCGCCGTAGAATCCGGAGAGCACGTCCCGGTAGGCCCGGTGCTCGGGCTTGGGGTCACACTGGATCACGAAGATGGTGTCCAGGGTCTGCCGGGTGGAGAAGTAGAGCTGGTTGGCGTGGTCAATGATCTGCTTGATGTTGGAGCTGTACAGGTCCCGGTAGAGGTAATCCAGGCAGATCAGGACCATGAAGTTGAAGCAGGAGGGGCGGCTCCGGAAAAGGTAGAAGTGGCGCCCGCGGTAGAGATCGTGGAACTTGTCCAGGAACTCCTCCCCGTGGAAGGGGTGGCTCTTGGCCTCCAGGAAGACGCGCAGCCTGCCCGTGGCCTCCTTCACCGCGATGCAGCACCAGTTCACCGGCATCTCCAGCACGTCGCCCGAGTCGATGTCCCGGTCCACCAGCTCGATGGCCTCGGCGTTGTCCTCCCGGAACCGCTCCAACATCTCCCGGTAGGTCTTGAGGCTCACGTGCTCCACCCCGAACATGGTGACGGTGTTGGGGCGGAAGGTGCCGTTGATCGCGTTCAGCATCTCGTCGAACCGGCTGACCGGGACGTGGGCCTCCGGGAGCATGAGGAAGTGGAGCTTCTTCAGGTTCCCCTCGCCGGCCGCCACCAGGTCGAGGATCGACCGGACCCGCTCCCACTGGCGGTCGGGCTCCACGATGGCGAATCCCTTCTCCGCCCCCCGCAGGTGGTTCGGCACCTGGGCGATCATGCAGTGGAGGTGGTGCCCCAGCGGGTATTCGAGATTCACCTTCTTGTCGATGATCTGGACCATGGGAACCTTGTCATGTCTCGCAACTGCAGAGCTCCGGAAATACCTTGCCGAGGATGAAACGGGTCCCTTCGGGCATTGTGTAGCCCGCCAGCTCCCCGCGGGGAACCCAGCGAGCCTCCTCCACCTCGGCCCGGTTATGGTCGATGTCGCAGTAGATGGGGTGGCAGAGGTAGTAGAGGATAATGAAGTGGTAGTTGTCCTCCCCCGGGGTCACGTGCTCGAACACGTCGATGAGGTCTTCCACCTCCACCTGGAGCCCCACCTCTTCCATAACCTCCCGCTGGAGGGCCGCAATGATCGGCTCGCCCAGGTCAATCTTCCCCCCGGGCATGACCCATTCGCCCTTGAAGGGATTCACGTTCCGCTTGGTGAGGAGCACCTGGCCCTCATCGTCCACGATGACGGCCACGACAGAGGTGACGATGTGGTCTTTCTTGAATGCTTTCTCGGCCATGGGATAGACGAAGGGACACGGCGGACCGTGCCCCTTTTGATCTTTCTGAAAACGCGAATTTCTCGCAGGATCAAGGCCTCAAGAACCTGCGCGGAGGCGTACTGAACGTACGCCGCACAAGCAGTTTCGCAGGGCAATGCAGAGCGTGCGGAAAAGGCGCGCTTTCTACTTCTTCCCCTGCATGAGCGCTCTGATCCGCAGCCGCAGGCTGTTGATCTTGATGAAGCCGGTGGCGTCGGCCTGGTTGAAGACCTGATCCTTCTCGAAGGTGGCGAAGTCCAGATTGAAGAGGGAGTTGGTCTCGGACTTGCGCCCCACGGTGCGGCAGTGCCCCTTGTAGAGTTTCACCCGGGCCACGCCGTTCACGCACTTCTGGGAATCGTCGATCAGGGTCTGGAGCATCTCCCGCTCCGGCGAGAACCAGTAGCCGGCATAGACCTGGCGGGCGTACTCGGGGATGAGGGAGTCGCGGATCCGCATGACCTCGCGGTCCATGGTGATCTGCTCCACCGCCGAGTGGGCCTCGCGCAGGATGGTGCCGCCGGGGGTCTCGTACACGCCCCGGGACTTCATGCCCACGGAGCGGTTCTCCAGGAGATCGACCCGGCCGATGCCGTGCTCGCCGCCGATGTAGTTCAGGTGGGCCAGGAGCTGGGCCGGGCTCATCTTCTCGCCGTCAACCGCCACGGCGTTCCCGTTCTTGAACTCGATCTCCACGAACTGGGGCTTGTTGGGGGCCTTTTCCGGCGCCTTGGTCAGCACGTACATGTTCTCGGGGGGCTCGGCCCAGGTATCTTCCAGGATGCCGCCTTCGAAGGAGATGTGGAGGAGGTTGCGGTCCGAGGACCAGGGACGCTTCTTGGTGACCGGGATCGGAATCCCGTTCTTCCTGGCGTAGTTCACCAGGGCCTGGCGGCTGTTGAGCTTCCACTCGCGCCAGGGGACCACCACGGTGATGGCCGGGTCGAAGTGGTAGTAGGCCAGCTCGAAGCGGACCTGGTCGTTCCCCTTGCCGGTGGCGCCGTGGGAGACGGCGTCGGCCCCCTCGATCTTCGCAATCTCCATCTGGCGCTTGGCGATGAGAGGCCGGGCAATGGAGGTGCCCAGGAGGTAGTGCCCCTCATAGATGGCGTTGGCGCGGAACATGGGGAACACGAAATCCCTGACGAACTCTTCCTTCAAATCGTCGATGTAGACCTTGTCTGCACCGGTGGCGATGGCCTTGTCCCGGATCGGCGCCAGTTCGTCCCCTTGGCCCAGGTCGGCCGAGAAGGCGATGACCTCGCAGCCGTACTCGTTCTTGAGCCACTTGAGAATGATGGATGTGTCGAGTCCGCCCGAATAGGCAAGGACGATCTTTTTCACGTCTTTGTGCACTTTGGCCATGGGGATCTCCTTTGGATCGGTATGAAATCGGGTTACTTCATCAATGAAGCCATGATGGCTTTCTGAATGTGGAGCCGGTTTTCGGCCTCGTCCCAGACGGCGGATCGAGGGCCTTCGATGACGCTGTCGGTGATCTCCTCGCCCCGGTGGGCCGGGAGGCAGTGGAGGACCATGCAGTCGGGCCGGGCCAAGGCAACCAGGGCGTCGTCGAGGCAGTAGCCCTGGAACGCCGCCTCACGCTCCTTCTGCTCCTGCTCCTGCCCCATGCTGGCCCAGACATCGGTGTTGACGACGTCGGCGTCGCGCACGGCCTCCTCAGGGTCCTCGGTGATGGTGATGGAGGACGTGGCCCGCTGCTGGGCCCAGTCCCAGACCTGACGGTCGGGCTCGTACCCGGTGGGGCAGGCCAGGGCCAGGTCGAAGCCCAGGATGGCGGCCGCCTCGATCCAGGTATTGGCCATGTTGTTGCCGTCGCCGACCCAGGCGAATTTCAGCCCCTGGTATCCCCCCTTGTATTCAATGACCGTAAAAAGGTCGGTCATGATCTGGCAGGGATGGAACAGGTCGGTGAGGCCGTTGATGACCGGCACCGACGAGTAGCGGGCGAACTCCTCAACGATCTCCTGGCCATAGGTGCGGATCATGACGCCGTCGCAGTAGCGGGCCATGACACGGGCCGTGTCCCTGATGGGCTCGCCCCGCCCCATCTGGGACGTGGCCGAGGAGATGAACAGGGGATGGGCTCCCAGTTGGGCGACCCCCACCTCGAAGGAGACGCGGGTCCGGGTGGACGATTTCTCGAAGATGAGGGCCACGCTCTTCCCCTCCAGCAACCGGTGGGGAATGCCCTGCTTCTGCTTGTCCTTCAACTCCCGGGTAAGGGTGAAGAGCCCGTCGAGCTCCTCTTTCGTAAACTGGTTGAGGGCCAGAAAGTGCCTGGTCATTTCGTCATTTCCTCCAGGATGCCGTCAAGGACGGCGATCATGTCGTTCACTTCCTGCTTGGTCACCACCAGGGGGGGGACGAACCGGAGCACCCGGTCCTGGGCCACGTTCAGGAGCACGCCCCGTTCCAGCCCCTTGAGCACGATGTCGCCGGCCGGCACCGACAGTTCCATGCCGACCATGAGGCCGATGCCCCGCACGTCGGTGATGATGTCGTATTTTCCCTTGAGCCGCTCCAGCTCCCCCACCAGGTACTCGCCCATCTCCTCGGCCCGGTTCAGGAGCCCTTCCTCCAGCACGGCCCGGACGGCTGCCAAACCCGCGGCGGTGACCAGGGGATTGCCCCCGAAGGTTGAGCCGTGGGTGCCGGGTGAAAAGGACGCGGCGATCTCGTCCCGAGCCAGCATGGCGCCGATGGGGGCGCCACCGGCAAGGGCCTTGGCCAGGGTCATGATGTCGGGGGTCACGTCGAAGTGCTCATGGGCGAAGAGCTTGCCGGTCCGCCCGATCCCCACCTGAACTTCGTCGAAGATGAGGAGCAGGCCGTGGCGGTCGCAGATCTCCCTTACCTTCCGGAAGTAGTCGGCGGAGGGGACGACCACGCCCCCCTCCCCCTGGATCGGCTCCAGCATCACCGCGCAGGTCGTGGGGGTGACCGCCGCCTCCAGAGCCGCGGCATCGTCGAAGGGAACGTAGGTGAAGCCATGGAGGAGCGGGTCGAAAAATTTCTGGACCTTCTCCTGGCCCGTGGCGGAAATGGTGGCCATGGTCCGGCCGTGGAAGGAGGCCAGCGCCGTAATGATCCCGTAGCGCTCGGCGTCGCCGGTCTTCTCCCGGGCATGCTTGCGGGCCAGCTTGATGGCGGCCTCGTTGGCCTCGGCGCCGCTGTTGCAGAAAAAGACCTTGTCCGCGAAAGAGTGGGCGCAGAGCAACTCGGCCAGCTCGATCTGGTTCGGGATGTGGTAGTAGTTGGAACAGTGGATCATCTCGGCGGCCTGCGTGCGCAAAGCCTCAACCACCTTCGGGTGGCAGTGCCCCAGGTTGTTCACGGCCACGCCGGCAAGGAAGTCCAAATACTCCTTCCCGTCAGCGTCCCAGACCCGGCACCCTTCTCCCCGCACCGGCACCAGGGGGTACCGGCCGTAGGTCTTCATGATGTATTTGTCAGCCTTTGCAATCCATTGTGCGGTCTTCATATCAGCGATCCTCATGGGCGGCCTGGGCCGCGCCTGTCCGTTTCATGCCTCTGATCGGGGCTTCCTGCCGGGAGAGGCCGTCATCGGTGAATCTCGGTGCCGACGCCGACGTCGGTGAAGATCTCCAGCAGAACCGCGTGCAGCACCCGGCCGTCGATGATGGAGGCCTTTCTGACACCCTCCTGGATGGCATCGACGCAGCAGGTGACCTTGGGAATCATGCCGCCGGTGATGACGCCGCCGTCGATGAGGTTGGGCACCGTATCGAGGTGGATGCTGGAGAGGAGGTCACCCGCCTTGTCCTTCACCCCTGCCACGTCGGTGAGCAGGATCAGCTTCTCGGCCCGCAGGGCTCCGGCCACCCGGCCGGCCACCAGGTCGGCGTTCACGTTGTAGCTCTCCCCCTGCTCACCCACCCCCACCGGGGCGATGACCGGGATGAACTTGCCGTGCTCCAGGGTCTGGATCAGCTCCTGGTTCACCTTGACCACATCGCCCACGAAGCCGATGTCCACCGGCTCCACGGTGCCGTCATCCTGCCTGATCTCCTGGAGAAGCTTGCGACAGAGGAGGAGATTGCCGTCCTTGCCCGAGAGCCCCACGGCCCTGCCCCCGTGCTGGTTCAGGTACCCCACCACCTCTTTGTTCACCTGACCGGTGAGGACCATTTCCACCACCTGCATGGTGGCGGCGTCGGTGACCCGCATCCCCTTCACGAATTCGGAAACGATGCCGTACCGCTTGAGGGTTTCGTTGATCTGGGGGCCGCCGCCGTGGACCACGACGGGATTGATGCCGAGGGACTTCAGCATGATGACGTCGAGGGCGAAGGACTCCTTCAGTGCCTCGTCGGCCATGGCGTGTCCGCCGTACTTGATGACGATGGTCTTGCCGGAGAAGCGCCTGATGTACGGCAGCGCCTCCATGAGGGTATTTGCCTTGTCGATGAGATGCTGCATCCGGAATGGCCTCCCGGGCGGTGGGATAGGGGCGGGGACGGTCGCAAGAAAGGTGTAACTATAGCAGAACGGGGGAAATAATCAACCGTGAAAGGCGGCTCACCGGGTGCGCGCAACCGGTGGAACGACACTGGTCTCAGGCGGCTATGCGGGGCAGGGCGATGGTGATCCGGGTGCCCGCGCCGGGCTCGCTCTCGATGGAGATGGTGCCGTCGTGGAGCTTGACGAACTCGCGCGCATAGAAGAGACCGAGGCCAAAACCGCGGATCTGGCCGGTGCCTTCGGGGTCCACCTGGTAGAACTTCTCGAAGATCTTGGGCATTTCGTCGCGAGGGATACCCACGCCCGTGTCCTCGACGGCCAGCAGGTAGTCGTCGCCGGACTCCCTGAGGGTGATGGTGATCTTCCCGCTCTCCCGGGAAAACTTGTAGGCGTTGTCGATGATCTGGCCAATGGCGAAGGATATTTTTTCCCGGTCCAGGGAGATCGGGGGCAGCGGGGCCAGGTCGAAGGAGGTGACGATGCCGGGCTTGGCGACCGCCTCCCGGGACGAGGTGACGAGCTTGGGAATCATGTCCTGCAACAGGCACGGCTCGGGCTGGATGCCCGCCTCGGCGTCCATGAAGCGGCTGAAGGCGAGGAGTTCGCTCACCAGGCTTTCCAGGTAGCGGGACTGGCCGAAGATAAGCTCCAGGTTCCTGCGGGACTCCGGGTCGTCGGGGTCGTAGACGCCGCAGGCGAGATTCTGGAGAAAGAGCGAGATGGCGGTGAGCGGCGTCCGGAACTTGTGGGAGATGAGCGACAGAAAGTTGCTCTTGAGCCGGTCCATGCTCTTGAGGTTGGCGATCTCCTCCTTGAGGACCTTCTTGTCCAGGGCGCGGTCCACTGCCGTCTTGAGCTGAAGCAGGTTCAGGGGCTTGGTGATGAAGTCGTCGGCATCCGCCTTGAGCGCATTGAGGATGATGTCCTTTTCAGCGTAACCGGTCATGACGATGACCACGAGCGTCGGCTCCATCTCCTTGAGGCGCCGCAGGAGCTCGATGCCGTTCAGCTTCGGCATCATCACGTCGGTGAGGATCACGTCGATCCCCCCCCGCTCGAACAGGCGCAGTGCCTCTTCGCCGTCCCCGGCCTGGAGGACCCGGTACCCCTTGAGGGCCTTGGCGCACAGGTCGCGGATCACCGATTCGTCGTCCACGACGAGAATCGACTTGAGACCGTGCTCGGACTGCATCTTGGTCACGATATCCATGGTGTTCCTGCCGTTTCCCCGATCAGGGGACGAGTTCACACACCTTGCCGAGGGCCTCGCCGAGCTTGTCCGGCAGGGTCCCGCCCGCCTGGGCCAGCTCCGGCTTCCCTCCTCCGCTACCACCGATGATGGGGGCAAGCTGACGGATCAGGTCGCCGGCCTTGACGCGGCCGGTCAGATCCTTGGTCACCGCCACCAGAAGATTCGCCTTTCCTTCCTTGATGCACCCGAGGGCCACCACCCCGGAGCCGAGCCGGTCCTTGAGGGTGTCGGCCAACTCCCGGAGCTTCTTCGGATCGTCCACCTCGGCCAGGGTGGCGAGGACCTTGACGCCGTTCGCCTCCCGGACGCCCGCCAGCAGGTCAGCCGAGCGGGCGGCGTTGAGGCGCGCCTCCAGGGTCTCGATCTCCCGCTGCATCTCCTTCTGGCGCGCCAGCAGCCGCTGGAGGCGCTCCACGTTGTCCCCCCCCTCGGCCTTGATCAGGGCGGCGATCTCTTTCCGTTCGTCCTCCAGCTCCTGCACGTGGCGCAGGGCGCCCATGCCGGTCAGGGCCTCGATGCGGCGGACCCCCGCGGCGATCCCCGCCTCGGAGAGGATCTTGAAGAAACCGATGTCGCCGGCGGCGTGGACATGGGTGCCGCCGCACAACTCCATGCTCACCTCGCCCACCCTCACCACCCGGACGGTGTCCCCGTATTTTTCGCCGAACAGGGCGGTGGCGCCGATCTCCATGGCCTCGTCCAGGGCCATTTCCCGGGCATGGACGTCGTCGTTAACCATGATGCAGGAGTTGACGATCTCCTCGACCCGCCGGGTCTCTTCGGGCGTCATGGCCGCGAAGTGGGTGAAGTCGAAGCGGAGGCGGTCCGGCCCCACCAGGGAGCCCGACTGCTTCACATGGTCTCCCAGCACCTGGCGCAACGCCGACTGAAGGAGGTGGGTCGCGGTATGGTTGCGGGCAGTGGCGTCGCGGCCCGGCGCGACCTTCAGATCGCAGGCGTCGCCCTGCCGGATGGTGCCCTCGACCACGGTCCCCCGGTGGACGATGAGGTCCGGGAAGGGACGGAGCGTCTCCGTCACCTCCACGTGGGCGCTGCCCGTGGAGATGGTGCCGGTGTCTCCCACCTGGCCGCCCGACTCGCCGTAGAAGGGAGTGGCATCGGTGATGATCTCCACCCGGTCGCCGGCCGAGGCCTCGACCACCTCGGCCCCTCCCTTGAGAAGGACCGTCACCGGCGAATAGGCGGTGCGGGATTCGTAGCCCGTGAAACGGCTCCGGACGCCCCGGGAATGGAGGGTCTTGTGGACCTCGGCGATCCCCTCCTCGCCGGAGCCCTTCCAGTGCTCCCGGGCCTGCTCCCGCTGGCGCTCCATGCAGGCTTCGAAGCCGTCTTCGTCGATGGTGAACCCTTCGCTCCGGACGATATCCGCGGTGAGATCCGTGGGAAAGCCGAAGGTGTCGTAGAGCCGGAACAGGGTTTCGCCGGGGATGACCGTGCGCCCCTCGCCCTTGAGCTCCGCCACGGCCTCGTTGAGAATGGCGAGTCCCCGGTCGAGGGTTTCGGCAAAGCGCTCCTCCTCGGCCCGGATCACCTTTCTGATGTACTCCTCACGCTCCAGAAGTTCCGGGTAGGCGTCGCCCATCATGGCGCTGACGGCCTCCACCATCCGGCAGATGACCGGTTCGGCAAAGCCGAGCATCTTCGCGTGTCGGGCGGCCCGGCGCATGATCCGGCGCAGCACGTAGCCCCGCCCCTCGTTGGAGGGGAGGACCCCGTCGCAGATCAGGAAGGTGGTGGCCCGGACGTGGTCCGCCATGACCCGCATGGAGACGTCGTCTTTCTCGCTGTGCCGGTAGCGCTTGCCCGAGAGCTTTTCCACGTGCCCGATGATCCCCTGGAACAGGTCGGTGTCATAGTTGGACTTCACCCCCTGCATGACCGTGGAGATGCGTTCGAGTCCCATGCCGGTGTCGACGGAGGGCTTGGGGAGAGGGGTCATGGTGCCGTCGGCGGAGCGGTTGAACTGCATGAAGACGTTGTTCCAGATCTCCATGTACCGGTCGCAGTCGCACCCAACGGCGCAGTCGGGGCTGCCGCAGCCGACCTCGGGACCGTTGTCCCAGAAAATCTCGCTGCAGGGGCCGCAGGGGCCGGTGTCGCCCATGGCCCAGAAGTTGTCCTTCTCGCCGAAGCGGTAGATCCGCTCCCGGGGTACCCCCTCCTGCAGGTGCCAGATGTCGGCGGCCTCGTCGTCGTCCGTATAGACCGTCACGTAGAGGCGGTCCTTGTCGAGGCCCAGGTCTTTGGTGAGAAAATCCCAGGCAAAGGCGATGGCCTCTTTCTTGAAGTAGTCGCCAAAGGAGAAGTTGCCGAGCATTTCGAAGAAGGTATGGTGCCGGGCGGTGCGCCCCACGTTCTCCAGATCGTTGTGCTTGCCGCCGGCCCGGACACACTTCTGGGACGAGCAGGCCCTGACGTAATCTCGCTTCTCCAGGCCCAGGAAGCAGTCCTTGAACTGGTTCATGCCGGCATTGGCGAACAGGAGCGTGGGGTCATTGTGGGGGATGAGGGGGGAGCTGGGCACGACGGCATGCCCCCGGTCGGCGAAGAACTTGAGAAATCGGGCGCGTATCTCTTTTCCGGTCATCGGGTCCTCTGTATCTGCATGATCATTGTAATGGGTATGGTCAATCTCTTCGTACGGTGCCGCTCCGTCATTCATCAACGGGACACCGGAGCGCTTCAAGGATGGCACTGAGCCCGAATCCACGGCGCTGGAACCAGCCCACCACCCGTCGTTTTTCGCGGGGGTCCGCCGCGGCCGGATCAAAGCCGGGAAATTTCCGGGCCAGCAGGTCTCCGACCATGGCCCGCTCGTCGCAACCGGCCGTCTGGGCAAGGGCCTCCTCGGCCAAGTCCGGCGGAATCCCCCGGCGGCGCAGCTCGACCCGGAGCCGCGCTCCCACCATCTTCCCCTGGGCCAGGGCAGACTCCGCAAGGCGGCAGGCAACGCGGCGATCATCCAGGTAGCCGAACTCCCTGAGGCGCGCGACGATGCGGTCGATCTCCCCCGCGTCGATCCCCCTGGTCCTCAGCTTGCGGGCAAGCTCGGCTTCGCTGTGGTCCCGGCGCGAGAGGATGTCGAGGGCGGTGGACAACGGGTCGCGCCGCCGCTCCGGTCGGGAATGCATGCTTGAATCAACCTCGCGGGCCACCGGCCTAGAACTTCTCGATGCCCTCGACGGCGGCCTCTCCCTCCGCGGGGGGGGCCTCGTCATGGACGAAGTCGTCCCACGTGCTGTCGGAGGTGGACGAGATGCCGGACACCTTGAGGGCGAAGTCGTCGGGGTTGGACGACTGGCGGAGCGCCTCCTCGTAGGAGATGAGCTTCTGGGTGTAGAGCAGCATCAGGGACTGGTCGAAGGTCTGCATCCCGTACGAGGTATAGCCCTGGGCAATGGCTTCGGGGAGGAGTTTCGTCTTGTCCTTGTCGTCGATGTATTCCTTGATCCGGGCGGTGCCGATCATGATCTCGACTGCCGGTACCCGGCCCTTGCCGTCGGCTCGGGGGACCAGACGCTGGGAGACGACCCCCTTGATCACGCCGGCGAGCTGGATCCGGACCTGGCGCTGGTGATAGGGAGGGAAGACCGAGATGATCCGGTTGATGGTCTCGGTGGCATCCAGGGTGTGGAGGGTCGACATGACCAGGTGACCGGTCTCGGCCGCGTGCATGGCAGTCTCGATGGTCTCCAGGTCGCGCATCTCGCCGACCAGGATCACGTCCGGGTCCTGGCGGAGGGCACCCTTGAGGGCGGTGGCGAAGGAGACGGTGTCGAACCCCACCTCCCGCTGGGAGAGGATGCTCTTCTTGTCGCGATGGAGGAATTCCACCGGGTCCTCGACGGTGATGATGTTGCAGGTCCGGTGCTCGTTGATGTAGTCGATCATGGCGGCCAGGGTGGTGGACTTGCCGCTCCCCGTGGTGCCCGTGACGAGAATGAGGCCCCGTTCCTCCATGGCCAGCCTCTTGATGACCGGCGGCAGGGTCAGGTTCTCCATGGAGGGGATGCCGAAGGGAATGAAGCGGAACACCATGGCCACGGTGCCGCGCTGGGAGTAGACGCTCACCCGGAAGCGGCCCAGGCCCGGCACGCCGTAGGCGGTGTCGCACTCGAAGTGCTCCTCGAAGATGCGCTTCTGCCGATCGTTCATGATGGCGAGCGCCATGGCGCGCACCTGGTCAGGGGCCAGCCGCGGCGCGTTCGGGATCGGCCGCAGGCGCCCGTCGATCCGCACGACGGGCGGGAGGCCCGTTTTGATGTGGACGTCGGATGCCTTGGCGCGGACCGCCACGGTGAGGATATCGTTCAGTTCCATGGGCTATGCCGCTTCCTTCGCCCCTTTGCGGGGGATGCCGGCCACGTCGTAAACCTTCCCTTCGATCTCGTCCACCAGCTCGGGCCGCTCCTTGAGGAAGAGGCGGGAATTTTCGCGCCCCTGGCCGATCCGGTCGCCGCCGTAGGAGAACCAGGCGCCGCTCTTGTCCACGATCCCCTTCTCCACGGCCAGGTCGAGGATGTCGCCCTCGCGGGAGATGCCCTCGCCGTAGTAGATGTCGAACTCCACCTCCCTGAAGGGGGGAGCCACCTTGTTCTTGACCACCTTTACCTTGGTGCGGGAGCCGATGACGTCCTGCCCCTGCTTGAGGGATGCGATCTTGCGGATATCGAGGCGGACCGAGGCGTAGAACTTGAGGGCGTTGCCGCCGGTGGTGGTTTCGGGGTTGCCGAACATGACGCCGATCTTCATCCGGATCTGGTTGATGAAGATGACGCAGCAGTTGGACTTGGAGATGATGCCGGTGAGCTTGCGCAGGGCCTGGGACATGAGCCGGGCCTGGAGCCCCATGTGGGAGTCGCCCATTTCCCCTTCGATCTCGGCCTTGGGGACCAGGGCCGCCACCGAGTCGATGACGAGAACGTCCACGGCGCCGCTCCTGACGAGCATCTCGGCGATTTCCAGGGCCTGCTCCCCGGTGTCTGGCTGGGAGACGAGCAGGTCGTCCGTCTTGACGCCGAGCTTGCGGGCATAGCCGATGTCAAGGGCGTGCTCGGCGTCGACGAACGCGGCGATGCCGCCCATTTTCTGAGCCTCGGCCGCGATATGCAGGGCGAGCGTGGTCTTGCCCGACGACTCGGGTCCGTAGATCTCGATGATCCGCCCGCGGGGGACGCCGCCAACGCCGAGGGCCAGATCAAGGGAGAGGGAGCCGGTGGGGATGGCGGCCACATCGGGGAGGGCTTCATCTGCCCCGAGGCGCATGATCGCCCCCTTGCCGAACTGCTTTTCTATCTGGCTGAGCGCAAGCTCTATCGCCTTTTCGCGTTCCTGGGTCACAATCGCCTCCTGGGCGGTGCCGACGGCGGCCGGCGCCACGTTTCGTATCGGTCAGTTGACCAGAAATAACACAGATCTTTCGGTCTTTTCAAGGGTATCTTTCCGGCAGATCCGGCCTGTTTCGAACGGGTGTCACACTCCCTCTCCGGGGATGCCACCCGCCAGCGGATCCCGGGGGCCGGCCAGGGGAATGACCGGCGCCCGCAGGCTTTCCTCAAGGGGGATGAGAACCAGGAACGCGCTGCCGAAGCGGGCCTCCGGGTCGACCCCCGGGCTTTCGACCCAGACCATGCCCCCGTGGGCCTCCACCATCCCCTTGACGATGGCCAGCCCGAGCCCCGTCCCCTTGCCCTGGAACTTGAACTTGCCGCTGGAGTGGTGACGGATATCGCCGATCTCGTAAAATTTGTCGAATATCTTCACCTGTTCGTCGTGGCTGACCCCGATGCCGTTGTCGCGGACCGCCACCTCCAGATAGCAGCGATCCCCGATCTGGGTCGGGAAATCGGCATTGAAGCGCGCCAGGATCTCCCGCTTCGGGGCCAACGCCCGCCGGTCCACCACCCGCGCCGAGATGATGATCGTTCCCCCGTCCGGGGTGAACTTGACCGAGTTCTCCAGCAATTCCGAGAATATCTCCTCGAAGCACTCCTGGTCGCCGATGCAGTGGGGGAGTCCCTCCAGATTGTTGAAGGCGATTCGCAGGCTCCGCTCCGCCAGCAGCGGCTCAAGCTTCGTGACCACCTGGCTGAATACCTGGGAGATGTGGAGGGCACGCCGGGTCACGGTGGCGGACTTGGCCTCAAGACGGGCAACCTTGAGGATGTCGTTGACGATCTCGAAGAGGCGCTCTCCCCCCTCGTGGATCATGTCGAGGACCTGCCGGCTGTCGGGGTCGCCGGCAAGGCTCGATGAGGAGCGCAAAAAATCGGTGCCGCTGATGATGCTGGTGAGGGGGGTGCGAAACTCGTGGGAAATCATGCCGAGGAAGTTGTTCTTCATCCGGTCGATCCGCTCCAGCTCCTGATTGGCGCGTTCCACGAGAGTCAGGTTGGTACGGAGCCGGTGCTGGGAAAGGGCAAGCTCGTGGCTGCTTTTCTCCAGGAGGCGGAACGACCCCATGAGCTCATCGCTCTTCCACTTGAGCTCATTGAAGAGGCGGGCGTTTTCGATAATGATCCCCATCTGGCCGGCAATGGAAAAGAACAGCTTGAGCTCTTCGTCGGTGAAGGAGCGCGCCTGCCGGTTCAACAGGTACATGACTCCGGTGACCCGGTTCTTGGCGAACAACGGGACCGCCGCAAACCCCGTCCAGCCTGCCGACTCATCCGAGAGTCCCGCCATGCCCCCTTCCATGGCCAGATCGTCCAGGGCGAGGGGGCCGCGCGTGGCGGCAACCCTGCCCAGCAATCCGCCGTCGGCTCCGGCATCGAGCGCCTCCCTGAGCCGATCAGGAACGGAGCAAGTGGCTGCCGGGCGCAGGGTGCCGTCCCGTTCGCGCAGATGGATGCCGCCACCGTCAACGCCGAAGACTTCGATCGTTTCCCGCAGGGTCACGTCGAGGACCGTCTCCAGTTCCATCTCCTGGTTGGCTCTGGTGATGATGTTGACCAGGGAGGTGAGCTCCCGGTTGCGCTGGCGGATTTCCCGCTCGGCCCGGTGCTTGAACGTAATGTCCCTGATCGTGGCGTGCACCACCTTCTCGTCGCCCAGGTCGATGAGGCGGGCTTCCACCTCTCCCAGGAAGCGATCCCCTCCCTTGCGACGGAACGCGATCCCGTCGGTCCGGCCCCTTCCGCGCCGCACCACCCGCAATACCAGCAGGGAAAACTTCTCCTGGTCTTCTTCGGGCACCAGGTCCTTCCCCTTGAGAGTGACCATTTCCTCCTTGCTGTACCCCAGCAGTTCGGTGCCCCGGCGGTTCACCTCCACCAGGAGCCCGGTGTCGGCATTGAAGACGAAAACCGCGGTGCCGGCCCCTTCCAGAAGACTCCGGTAGCGCCGGGCAATCTTGTCCAGCTCCCTCTGGTACTGCATGAGCTCGTGCAGGTGGGCCAGTTCATTGACGCTGCGTGTCTTGCGGTAGCTGACCACCATGAAAACGATGCAGGAAACGAGCAGGAACAGCACCAGGGCAAGGAAGTCGAGGAGGGGAAAGTCGTGGCGGCGGTAGACGACAAAGGAGGCCGCGAGCACGCCGAGCACCAGGAGCGCCGAAACACTGACAACTATCAGATACACCCTGTCGTTGCGTACGGACATGACGAGCTTTCCCGCTGCGTGCGAAAAAGGGGGCGGCTACGATTCAGGCGGCGAGGAGACGCCTCCTCAGCCAGTCCAGGGCCGTGACGGCCGTGACGGTCCGGATGGCGTCCCGTTCGCCGGCGAAGCGGTACGCCTTGACCGAGCAGCCCGCCCGGTCGGCCAGGGCCAGGCAGACCGTGCCGACCGGCTTGTCGTCGCTCCCCCCATCGGGACCGGCGATACCGGTGACGGCCAGGGCAAGGTCGCTGCCGGCTGCGTGGCGGGCCCCCCTGGCCATGGCACGGGCAACTTCGGCGCTTACGGCACCCTTTTCCGCCAGAAGCGCGGCCGGAACGCCCAGAAGCCGCTCCTTGGCCCCATTGGCATAGGTGACCAGCCCCATGGAAAAATAGGCGGAACTGCCGGCCACGTCGGTGATCCTCTTGGCGATGAGCCCACCGGTGCACGACTCGGCCAGGGCGAGGGTGAGCCCCTTTTCGCGAAACAGGCGGGCAACCGCCGTATCGATGGTGTCGTCCCCCTCGGCCACGATCACATCGCCCAAGCGCTCGCGCACCAGGGGCAGCCCCCCGGCAATGATTTCCGCGGCCTCTTCCTCGCTTCGGGCGGTGGCCCGCAGTTTCACCTGCACCATCGGAAAATCGACGCAGTAGGCAATGCCGAGCCCCTCGCGGGAGCGCTCCAGGCCACTCAACCGGCCGCCGATTTCCGCCTCGGAGAGGCCGAACAGCGTCAGCACCGCCGTACGGGTAACCTCTGGCCCGCTCCGCCGGTCAAGGACCAGGGGCACCACCGACTCCTCCAGCATCCTGGCCATCTCGGCCGGGACGCCGGGGAGAAAGACCAGAAGACATTCCCCGTGCAGCAGGTGGAAACCGCACGCCGTGCCGAGGATGTTCGGGATAAGCCCCGCCTTGGCCGGCAGGAGGCACTGGCGCTCATTGGCGGGATACAGCTCGCGCCCCCGCCGGGAGAAAAAGTCCCGCAACCGGTCAAGAGCCTCCTCGTTCAGGACGAGGCGGCGTCCCGTTGCCCGGGCCGCGGCCCGGGCCGTGACATCGTCGTCCGTGGGACCGAGCCCCCCCGTGACGATGACGGCATCATGGCCCGCCGCAAGCGTGCCGAGGGCCGCCTCGATCTCCCCCTCGTCATCGCCCACGGTCAGGTGCCTGCCCACGGCAAGCCCCGCGTCCGCCAGGCGTGCTGCGATGCGAGCGGCGTTGCTGTCCACCACTTCGCCCCGCAGGAGCTCGTCGCCGATGGAAAGGGTTGCGATCCTCACAGGTACCCCAGCAGCAGATGGAGCGCGGCGCAGGCGTAGAGCCCGGCAGCCACGTCGTCCAGCACCACGCCGTAGCCGTTTCTCATCCGTCGGTCGAAATAGCGGGCGGGCCAGACCTTCACCACGTCGAAGAAGCGGAAAAGGAGAAAGCCGGCCAGGATACTCCGCCAGTCGGCGGTCACCCCGGCCATGGTAATGAGATAACCGATCACCTCGTCAATGACCACCGTGCCGGGGTCCTTCTGGCCAAACTCCTCCTGGGCGCGTCCCGCCACCCAGGACGACAGGAAGAAGAACGGCACGAGGATGGCGAGGTAGAGCCAGAGGGGCAGCCGCGCCATGGCCATGTAGAGAGGGATGGCGCCGAGGGTGCCCACCGTGCCGGGGGCAACGGGCGACAGTCCCGTGCCGAACCAGGTGGCGGCAACGACCACGAATCGCCGGGTCACTGTCCGCACTCCCGCTCCACGATCCGGTAGACCTCCATGAGCGGCATGGCGCGCTCGGCGGCGATCCGGCAGCAATCGTCGTACTCGGGCGCCACGCGCGCCACCCCGTCCCCATTGATGACCTTCACCCGCACTCTGCCAAGGGTCGTATCCCGCTCTTCCACCACCCGCCGGAGCTTCAGCCTCCCCGCCGGGTGGAAGCGCACCCCGATGGCGGATGTTTCCCGCAGGACAAGCGCCGCAAGTTCGTCCCGTTGCTCGGGATGAACCACCACCGTGAGCCTGACCGCGGGCCGATTCTTCTTCATCTGGAGTGGGGAAAAGGCCGCATCCAGGGCACCGGCGGCAAGACAGCGCTCCATGACATGTCCCAGGATCTCCGGGCTCGTGTCGTCGATGTGGGTTTCGATGACCACCACGTCGTCCCGTTCGAACCCTCTGCCACTCTCCCCCTGGAAGACGCGCAGAATATTGGGAATGTCGGCGAAGTCCCGGGCCCCGGCTCCACAGCCGACACCGGTAACGGTCATGGCCGGTGCCGGACCGAAACCGGCGGCCAGAGCCGCCAGGATGGCCGCCCCGGTGGGCGTGACCCGTTCGCCGGGCCCCGCCTCGCCATGGACGGGGATGCCGCGCAGAAGCTCTGCCGTGGCGGGTGCCGGCACCGGCAAACGGCCGTGGGCCGTTTCAACGAAGCCGCTCCCCAGGGGCAGGACTCCCCCGTGGATGGCCTCGATCCCGAGCCAGTCGATGGCTGCGGCGGCACCGACGATGTCGGCAATGGAATCCACCGCCCCCACCTCGTGGAAGTGCACCCGTCCCAGCTCGACGCCGTGGACCTTGGCCTCGGCCTCGGCCAGGCGGAAAAATATCCGCTGGGCCTTTTCCTTGATGCCGTCGGCAAGGGGGCTCTCTTCGATCATGGCTGCAATGTCGCCGTAGTGCCGATGGGGCTGGTGCTCTTCCACCTGCACCACGAAGCGGGTGGCGGCTATTCCCTTGCGGCTCGTCCGCTCCGTGGCAAGGGAATAGCTCGACCGGGGCAGACGGAGACACCCCACGGCGTCGCGCACCACCTCGAAGGGGACCCCCAGGTCCAGCAGCGCCGCCACGGTCATGTCGCCGGCAATGCCGGCAAAGCAGTCGAAATAAAGTATCTTCAAACGGACCTCATTCTCTGTTGATTGTGCTCGCGGCAACGGCGGCGCCGAACCCGTTGTCGATATTCACCACGGTCACGCCGGCGGCACAGGAGTTGAGCATGCCCAGCAGCGCGGCGATGCCGCCGAAGGAAGCCCCGTAGCCAACCGACGTGGGAACGGCGATGACCGGCCGGTCCACGAGCCCACCCACCACCGAAGGGAGCGCCCCCTCCATGCCGGCCACCACGATGAGCACCCGTGCGGAAAAGAGCACGTCGCGCCGGGACAGCAGCCGATGGATGCCGGCCACTCCCACGTCGTAAAGGTGAGAGGCCTCGTTGCCGAGCATCCGAAGGGTGACCAGGGCCTCGGCGGCCACCGGCAGGTCGGAGGTACCGGCCGAGATGACGAGCACCGTGCCGAGCCCCCGCTTCTCAACCGGGCGCGGCTCCAGGGTGAGGCAACGGGCATCGGCGTGCCAGACCGCGGCGGGAAACGCCTCCTTGACTGCCAGGGCCTTGGCCTCGTCGAGGCGGGTCACCAGGATGTTGTTCCCCTTGGCGGCCAGGGAGGCCATGATCCGCTCCACCTGGCCAGCGCTCTTGCCGGCCCCGAAGATCACCTCGGGGAAGCCCTGGCGCAGCCCCCGGTGGTGATCCACCAGGGCGTCGCCCACATCCTCGTAGGGAAGATGCCGCAGCCGCTCCAGCATCTCGTCTTCGCTGAGCGCGCCGTCTTTGAAGGAACGCAGGATGGTTTTCAGTTCCCGAGGGTCCATGGGGGCTCCGATCATGTTCGTACATAGTGTAACATACCTGGGGCGCAAGGACAGGCACGCCGTAACGACGCGGGGCCGGCACCGGCGAGCGGACCCCGGCCTCGCACGGACCGGGGTCTGGCTTGTGTATAGCACCAAATCGAGGGGTTGGAAAGGGGTGAGGGAGGCTGCGGCGGAAAGAGTGCCCCGCCGGCGGGACGCGATGTTCAGTCGCGTTCGAGCCCGAGCAGGTGGCAGATCTGCCCCTGGAGCCCCATGAAGGGAGCGGCAACCGGCCGCAGCAGCACGGCCAGCCGACGCTCCAACTGGCGGGCGGCGGGGGAGCAGGGCGCCAGTTCCGGCTTGAAAATGGAAATGAGAACCAGGAAAAGAAGCACCACCATCTGGGCGACACCAAAGGCTACTCCCAAGCGGTAGGTTTGGACGTAGGCCAGGTTGTCGAAAGCCGCCAGCCGGTTGAGGCCGGCGATTTCAGAAAGCTCCTGGAGCCAGGGGCCGAGGAACACGATGCCGAAGAAGGTGGCCACCAGGGTAACCACCCACTTCACCACGACCCAGCGGTGACGGAAAAAACCCCAGTGGGTCGTGAGCGATATGAGCGCGCCCGACATGACCGAACCGGCAACCCCCGGCCCGATGAGCCAGTTGTCCAGGGACCGGATGGCGTCGTTGACCGCGAAGAGCTCATCCCCGTTGGTGGCGAGGCGGTCCTTGTAGAGAAGGATGAGGATGGCCTGGGCGCCGCCGATCCACATCATGGCGGAAAAGGTATGGATGTACTTGAGGAGAAGGCGGGTCTGGGGGCTGGCCTGATACCGCATGTGCAATCCTCCGGGTCGGGATGGGAGGAGCACCGCCGGTGGCCGCGCTCCCGCCCTTGCCCGGAAAGAGTGCAAAGCGGATTCCCGTATACGGCAGTTTCGCGTATACGCGAGACTGCCTATTCTTACACAGGGATTACAGATTATGTGTCAACTATGCCCACTGCGCTTTGCGCCACACCTGTCACAGCATGGGCCATGCGCGGCACATGTTGCGCTTCGCCAATCAGTTGTGTTCGCGAGTTGCGTGGAAGGCGAGATCTTTCCAGTTGTCCATGGTATTGTCGAGGCGCCACTGGGAGCCGGCCAGATACGTCAGGTCCCCCTCGCCGTCGATGTAACAACTCATCACTTCCTTTTTCTGGAACTCCTCAATCTTTTTCTTCTCCCCGGTCACCCAGCGGGCGGTCACGTAGGAGACCGGCTCATAGGTGGCCTTCACGTTATACTCATGCTCGAGCCGGTGCATGACCACGTCGAACTGGAGAAGGCCGACGGCTCCGACAACCCAGTCGGCCCCCATGAGCGGGCGAAAGACCTGGGTTGTCCCCTCTTCGGCCAACTGGGTCAGCCCCTTCTCCAGGGCCTTGGATTTCAGGGGATCCAGCAGGCGCACCCGGCGAAAGTGCTCGGGGGCGAAATTGGGAATGCCCGTGAACTTGAGCTCCTCTCCCTGGGTGAAGGTGTCGCCGATCTTGATGGTGCCGTGATTGTGAATGCCGATGATGTCGCCGGGAAATGCCTCGTCCACATGGGTGCGGTCCTGGGCCATGAAGATCGTTGCGTTGTTGATGGCTACCTCGCGGCCGAGCCGCACATGGCGGACCTTCATGCCCCTGGTGAACTTGCCGGAACAGACCCGGAAAAAGGCGATCCGGTCCCGGTGGGCGGGGTCCATGTTCGCCTGAATCTTGAAGGCAAAGGCGGTGAAGGGCTCTTCGTAGGGGGAAACGGTACGGCTGACCGCCTCGCGGGGAAGCGGCGTAGGGGCATGATCCACAAAGGTGTCGAGAAGTTGCTGTACGCCGAAGGTGTTGATGGCGCTGCCGAAGAAGACCGGTGTCTGGAGTCCGGCACGATACGCCTCTTCCTCGAAGGGATGGGCAGCCCCCTCCAGCAGTTCCACGTCGGCACGCAACTCCTCGGCCTGGGAGCCCAGGAGTTCATCCAGACGCGGGTCATCGAGGCCGGTCATGGAGATGACGCCGCCGGTGCCGCGCTCTGCCTCGGCATCGAAGATGACGAGCTCCTTGGTGTAGAGGTGGTAGGTTCCCCGGAAGCGTTTGCCCATGCCGATGGGCCACGTCATGGGGGCGCACTGGATTCTCAAGACTTTTTCGATTTCGTCGATAAGCTCAAAAGGATCGCGGCCTTCACGGTCAAGCTTGTTGATGAAGGTCATGATCGGCGTATGGCGCAGGCGGCACACATCCAGGAGCTTGATGGTCTGGTTCTCAACGCCCTTCACCGAATCGATGACCATCAGGGCCGAGTCGACGGCGGTGAGGACCCGGTAGGTGTCTTCGGAAAAGTCATTGTGACCGGGGGTGTCCAGCAGGTTCACCTCGTAATCCCGGTAGGTGAACTTCATGACCGACGAGGTGACGGAGATGCCGCGCTGCTTTTCCATCTCCATCCAGTCGGAAGTGGCATGGCGGGCTGCCTTGCGGGCGCGGACCTCGCCGGCCTGCTGGATGGCGCCGCCGAACAGCAGCAGTTTTTCGGTGATGGTGGTCTTGCCGGCATCCGGGTGGCTGACAATGGCAAAGGTGCGCCGGCGATCGATTTCCTGTTCGTTGTACTTCATTGTGTGGAACTCCGAAAGACTTGAGAATATCTGAACAAAGAAAAGGCGAAGAAGCTGCTCTTCGCCTTGAAAATCGATGATACACCAGCTCCCCGACGGTTTACAACCAAAAGAACGCCGGGGAAACACCTCGCTCAAGGATGGGGCAATGCACGACTACTACCAGTTGGTTACGGTTGCCGACCTTCCCCAGGACAACCGGCAGATTCTGGACACACTGACAGCCATCGGCGCGGGCAAGCTGCCCAACGATCTGAGGCTCCTGAACTACTACCGCTCCATCCCTGTCAACTTCGGCGCCACGGTGGAATCAGTGGAACGGGGCTCGGTGGAACTGGCGGTGAACCAACAACAGGCCATTGTCATGCAACTGGAAAAGCAGGCGTTCCTCAAGAGCAGCCACTTCCCCAAGGATGTACTGGCGACCGTCAGCTACGTCAATATCGACAAGTGCGTGGCCATCCTCGCCAACTTCGCCTATGCGGTGATCAGGTCGGAACGTCGTCAATTCGTGCGCGTGGAAGTTAAGGAAAAGATCGAGGCGAGTTTCGCGGGGGACGGCTTCACCGTGGCCGGCCAGTTGAACGACATCTCCCTGGGAGGCGTGGCCATCTCCGCCACGATCCCCTCTCATCCCGATGCGGGTATCAAAGGGAAGGTCACGCTGCATCTGCCCGGCGGCCCCCTCGAGATGCCCGCCCATATCCTGCGGGTCATCACCACGAAACAGTCGGACCTCTGCATCATTGAAATCCAGCCCGACAACCGGGCCGAGAAGGGGATATCCCACTACATCTTTCAGCGCCAGGTTGAGATCATCAGGGAACTGAAGGACTCGATTTTCTAGCTGGCCCGCATCCGCTGGCACGCCCCGTCTTCGTCCGCTCCCCTACCCCATGCTCCTCGACCTGGCGCACATCCGAACACGATGGAACGGCCATGGGGTTACGCGCAACAAGTTACCGCTTGAAAAGATAACGGTCAACGGACCATGCTCCGCCCCCGGTGAAGACGAGGGCCAGCGCCATGCCGAGGAGAGCGAGGTTGTACTCGACGCCGTTCCCCCGGGGGCCGTTGAGGAAAAAGCCGTTCACCCAGTGCACCTTGTACATGGCGACCGCCATGGTCGAGGCGATGCCGAAGCCGGACAGCCGGGTGAGAAAGCCGCAAAGAACGCCGATGCCTCCGCCGAATTCGGCAATGATGGCAAGCAGCGTGAAAATCGGCGGGACCCCCAGCTTCTCCTCGAACATCCTGAAGGTGGCGGTGAGGCCCTGGCCCCCGAAGGCGCCGAGAAGCTTCTGGGAGCCATGGGCAATAAAGATGGCGCCGAGCGGCACCCTGATCATGAGGAGCGCCAGCGAATCGGCCACGGCGCCCATGTTCGACCTGGCCATGGAGACCTCCTGCTGTTTGCGTGCCGGCGTACCCATCACGCACGACCGGTTATTGCTATTTTTGCCACAAGAGCCGCCCGTGCGCAACGGTAAATACCCCCTGGCCGGCAACGGCTCGTCGCTGCTCCGCCGCTACGGAAAACTATTTGAGTGAGAGCCACCAGATGAGTTAGTATGACCAGGTTGGGCAGCAGCCGCCCAGGCTGCCATCAGACAGCAAGGAGATCAGACGCCATGTTCTATCCCACCTTCAGAGCGCGCAGGATCAGGGGCAAGGAGGTTTTCCGCCGGATGGTCAGCGAGACCACCCTCTCCGCCACCGACCTGATCTATCCGATGTTTTCCGCCTTCGGCACGGGCATCAGGAAAGAAATTTCCTCCATGCCGGGCATTTACCAGCAATCCATCGAGCATATCGTGGCCGAGGCCCAGGAGGTTTATGAACTGGGCGTGCCGGCGGTGATCCTGTTCGGCATCCCCGAGACCAAGGACGCCGTTGGCAGCGACGCCTACGCCGAGCACGGCATCATTCAGGAGACGATCCGGGCCCTGAAGAAACAGGTGCCGGGGCTGGCGGTCATCACCGACGTCTGCATGTGCGAGTACACCGACCACGGCCACTGCGGCATCATCAAGGACGGCGACGTGGACAACGACGAGACCCTGGAGCTCCTGGCCAGGGAGGCCCTCTCCCACGCCGAGGCCGGGGCCGACATGGTGGCGCCGTCGGACATGATGGACGGCCGGGTCATGGCGATCCGCGAAATCCTGGACAACAACGGCTACAAAAATATCCCGATCATGAGCTATGCCGTAAAATATGCTTCGGGCTACTACGGCCCGTTCCGGGAGGCGGCCGAGTCGACGCCACAGTTCGGTGACCGCCGCTCCTACCAGATGGACCCGGGGAACCGCCGGGAGGCCATCCGCGAAGCCCGCATGGACGTGGAAGAGGGCGCCGACATCATCATGGTGAAGCCGGGGCTTCCCTACCTCGACATCGTCCGGGACCTGCGGGAGGAGTTCGATCTCCCCGTGGCGGTCTACAACGTCTCCGGCGAGTACAGCATGATCAAGGCCGCCGGCCGGGCCGGCTGGATCGACGAAGAGCGGGTCATGATGGAGACCCTCCTCTCCTTCAAGCGGGCCGGCGCCGACCTGATCCTCACCTACCACGCCAAGGAGGCTGCGCGGGTCCTCAAGAGAGGATAGCCTGTTTCCGTGATACACTGAAAAGGCCTGCCGGATGGCGGGCCTTTTTTCGTATCAGCCGCATTCGCGAGGCATCCCATGAAGAACCGCCTCCCCTTCCGTTACCTGGAACCCACCTTCTGCGCGGGGCTCCTGGACGACCCGGTCCTCCTGGTGAATATCCGGCCCCTGGGGCGTTCGATCCTGGTGGACTGCGGCCAGATCCACCATCTGGCAAAGCGGGTACTGAAATCCATCGATGCCGTATTCGTCACCCATGCCCATATGGAT
Organism: Geobacter sp. PheSNFMC; assembly: GCF_059620965.1. NCBI lineage: Bacteria > Pseudomonadati > Thermodesulfobacteriota > Desulfuromonadia > Geobacterales > Geobacteraceae > Geobacter > Geobacter sp. PheSNFMC. The sequence continues at coordinate 6,978 of NZ_JCAMRN010000034.1, read as the reverse complement.
CACTTCATGGGGCTGGACACCCTGGTCCGCCACATTCACGTCTCCCCGCGGACTGTGGAACTCTTCGGCCCGCCGGGGATCGCCCGGAAAGTGGCTGCAAAGCTGGCCGGTTACGACTGGAACCTGGCCGAATCCTACTGGTGCATGCTCCGGGTGCACGAAGTCCATCCCGAGCGCATTGTCCGGTTCACGTTCCCCGGCTCCAAAGGGTTTCCCAGCCGGCCCGATGGGGAAACGGCGCGGACGGGGACCGAGATCTTCCGCAACGGCTTTCTCACGGTCGATGCGGATCTCTGCGACCACAACACCCTGCCGACCCTGGTCTTCCGCATCGCCGAACGCCCCACCTTCTGGATCGACGGGGCAAAAATCGGACAGGAGGGACTCGTGCCGGGTGCATGGCTGCGGGAGCTGAAGCACCGGTTCTATCGCGGCGGGCTTGACGGGGAGACGATCACCGTGGCCGTCCGGACGGTCGGCAACGGGGCGGCGCGACAGGCCAGGGAAGGCCGGGAGCTCTTCGAGGCAATCCGAAGAGATCAGGAGCCCGCCAGCATCGGCTACCTCACCGACATCGGCGCCAACGAAACCAACCTGGCCACGGTGCGGCGGCTCCTTGCCAACGTCACGCTCCTGGCCTGCGAGTGCTCGTTCCTGGCGGCCGACGAGGCCAAGGCCCGCACCTCCCACCATCTCTGCACCGCGGATGTATCGGCCCTCGCCCGGGAGCTCCGTCCCGGCTGGCTCCTCCCCATGCATCTTTCCAAGAGCTACAATACAAAGGGCCACCTCCTCTACCGGGAGCTGGCCCTTGCGCCGGAGACCCGGCTGATCCGCCTGCCCGAGCATCTTACCCCCCGGCCGCTGCTGCCGGGGGAGTTTCCGGGCCTCTGGAAGGTCTCGGAATAGAGGGGGCTCACTCCCCCGCCAGCCACCCCTCGATCCGCGCCAGTTCCTCGCCCCATCCGGCACCCAGCCGCACCGTGAGGAATTCGCCGTACAGGCTGTCAAAGAGTTGGAGCCCCTGCTCCAGAACATACATCCGCTCGTAGAAGGCCGCCTCCCGTTCGCTCACCTCGTCCACGTGGTCGCCCTTTTCGATGGCCACCTTGGGGGACTTGAGGGAGGCGAAATGAAAGAGCTCCCCCTTGAGGGTCAGCTTCCAGACGTTCTCCTCCTTTTCCAGGTAGAGGGTCGATTCGGTGATCCGCTTGCCATGGGCAAGGGCGGTGCGGGTCTCGCGGAAGTGGTCCTGGGGGCCGGCCACGGTGATCTTCTGGGTTCCGGCCTCCCCCGCGCTCATGAGCACGAGGCGGTCGTTCAGGTAGGCCACGAAGGGCTCGCCAGCCAGAGCCGGGCCGGGTTGGCCCACGCGGTACTCGGAAGAATCGGTCATGGTCCGGTGGAGAAGCCAGAGGAGGAAATCCCACCCGAGCCACTGGTTGCTCCTGATCAGATCGATGGCGGCATCGCTCGTGGCGAGGTTGGCCTGTTCCAGGGCAGGCTTCAGCCCTTCGCCGCCCACGGCCTCTGCCCGGGCATAGGGGTGGATCGCCACCAAGCGCGTCCCCTCGAAGGTCTTCTTGAACTGGGTCTCGAACAGCTCGATAATGGGAGCCGACAGGGAGGTAAAGGTGACGATGCCGGTGCGGGTGTCCCAGACCGCATCCCAGGTGGAGGGAACCGGCAGGGTCTTGGCCAGGAGGTTCAGGCGCACCGCCTCTTTCAGCTCCTCGCGCTTCTGCTTCGGCACCCGGTTGAGGCCGGGGCTGGCGGCAAGATGCTCGTGCTCGGCCACCTGGAGGTAGGCCTTTACCAGCGCCGCCGGGAGCTTGCGCTGATCGCGGCGCAGGGTGAAGGCCACGTAGTGGTCGCGCCAAAAGGCGGCGGGAACGTCAAAGCTCATCTGCCGATGGTCGTCCAGGTGAACCCACCCCACGGACTGCTCGGCGACCCCTTGATCGATGGACTGAAAGGCCTGTCGGGCGAGATGTTCGGCAATCCAGGGATAGAGGTCTCCGGAGGGGATATCCCCCGCGACCCGGAACTGGCATATGGCGGTTGTAGTTGAAAGAATACCCATGGTTCTGCTCCTTCGGATAATGTGGAAAGGGATCAGTGATACACCGGCGGGGCGGCGGGGTGCAAGCAGATTATCGGTCAACGGGCGAGATGCACCGGATTTACTCCACACATGAAAAAATTATTGCAGTTTTATCTGCCAACGCCGATAAATGTGTATGCGGGAACGCGAATACCGAGATCGCGCGCGGTGGGTGGCGGAAGCAGAACGCGTCGTCCGAGCAATCCCTGCACAGTGAGTGCAGGGCCGCGTCCAGGCGAGTAAAGGAGCAAGCGTATGGCGTTGAGTTTTACCGTCAAGGAAGCCACCTACAACGAAGCGGATCTGGTGGGACACATCGTTGAGTCGGTCAAAAAAATATTCTCGACCATGATCTTCATAGATGACATTGTCGATGAGTATCCCCTTGCCAAACCCGAATCCCACTTCATCGCCAGCATTTCGGGCATGGTCGGCCTGGGCGGCGATTTTTCGGGGATGGTGGGAATCCACATTCCCATCGAATTCGCTCGGGAGTCCACTGCTTCCATGCTCGGCATGGGATTGGATGAACTCGAAGGCGAAGACGATATTCGCGACGCCGTGGGAGAGATTACCAACATGCTCGCCGGCGAGATCAAGATGCTCTTTTCCGCCAATAACCTCTCGGTGTGCCTTTCCACCCCGTCGATCATCTCCGGCAGCGATTATACGGTGGAGGTGGTTTCCAGCGGGGCCGCCGTGGTGGTCCCCTTCAACCGCAATGAATATCGCTTCCTGGCAACGCTGCAGATCGAGGCGTAGCACACATACCTGTCCCGGGCGCGCCGAACAGCGTCGTTGCCGCCCGGGCTCTCCCTTTCTCCGCTGAGCCGCCTTCAGCACACACCTGAACCGGATACGACCACGGGCAACATGAAACAGAGCGCGGAGCGAGCGCCGCCGTACGGCAGTGCATCACCCCATGATGATCTGGAGGGATTCGTCTATCTTGGCGATGTCCACCGAGGTATTGAAGCAGGGCCCGAAGGGGCGGTCGTTGAGAACGCCGATGACCGGCAGGGGATAGCAGTCCTTGATGCCCGAGGTCAGATCCCGCTCGCAGGCCACGGCCACCACGAGTTTGGGGCGCTTCTCAATGATGACCTTGCGGGCAAGGGTGCCGCCGGTGGCCACGGAGATGTCGATCCGGTACTTCTCGGCCAGTTCCGCCAGCCCCTTGATGTCGCACCGGCCGCAGCGGATGCATTTGTTGATGTCGCCGGTCACCTTGATCTCGCAGTCGAAGAGCTGGAGACAGTGGGGCAGCAGGATGAGGATCCGGTCCGGCTTCACCTTGTAGCGCTGGGACAGCACCAGGCTGTTGTTCATGGCGATGAACGATTGACGGATGGTGTCGGTTGAGATGCCGAAGGCGCGCCCCAGGAGTTCGATGACCGGGAGCAGGAACTTGATGACCACGCCGCGCAGGAAGCGGGTGAAGTACATGTCCTTGCCCAGGGCGGTGGTCAGCACGAGCACGGCGGTACCCAGGAGCGCCAGGAGCGAAAGGCCACCGAGCACGATCCCCACCACCCTCGGCAGGCTCGGATGGATGTTGGCGAGTCCGGTGGTGGGAACCCACCAGAGAAGGTAGATCCCTCCCACGATCAGGAGGCAGGTGAGCCCCATGAGGGCGATGAACAGACGTTTCTGGGGGGGGCGTTCCGCCATTGTCAGTTCTCCACGCTCCCTGCATCGCCAAGGCGCGTTCCCGGCTCCAGGCGAAATCCGGCGAGGAACTCGGCGGTGGGGAGCCGCTTGCGTCCCTCCAGCTGCAACTCCTGGATCAGAATGCTGCCGGAGCCGCACCCCACGAGAATTCCCTCCCTGCAGGCCCTCAGGATCTCGCCGGGCGCGCCGGTTTCCCCGGCAACAGCCACCCGGTAGAGCTTGAGGGTCTTTCCGTCCAGGAAAGTGTAGGCTCCCGGCCACGGGGTAAAGCCCCGCACCTGGTTCTTGACGTGCACCGGCTCTCGGGTCCAGTCGACGAGGCCGTCCTCCTTCTTGAGCAGGGGAGCGTAGCAGGTGAGGGAATCATCCTGCTTTTCGCGCACCAGTTTGCCGGCCAGCAAGAGATCGAGGGTCTCGTCGATGGTCTCGGCACCCAGTTGCGACAGGCGGTCGTGGAGGGACTGGGCGTCCTCGTCGGGCTCGATGGGGATGGCCCGTTTCACGAGCATGTCCCCGGTGTCGAGGCCCGCATCCATCATCATGGTGGTGATCCCGGTCTCGGTCTCGCCGTTGATGAGGCACCAGTTGAGGGGAGCCGCTCCCCGGTAGCGGGGAAGAAGCGAGGCATGAATGTTGATGCAGCCGTGCTTCGGGATGTCGAGCAGGCTCTGGGGCAGAATCTGGCCGAAGGCCACCACGACGATGAGATCGGGGGCGAGCCGGCGGATCTCGTCGACGGACTCCGGGGTTCGCACCTTGAGAGGCTGGAGCACCGGGATGCCGTGTTCCTGGGCCAGGGCCTTCACCGGCGGCGGCACGAGCTTCTGGCCGCGCCCCTTGGGGCGGTCGGGCTGGGTGACGACGGCGATGACCTCCTCGCCGCGCTCGATCAGCTTCCTGAGCGTGGGGCAGGCAAATTCGGGGGTTCCCATGAAGATGATGCGCAGTCCGGCCATAGGTTGATCCTCACTCCTCTTCGGTCATGCGGCGGTATTTTTTCTTGAACATTTCCTTCTTGAGCGCGGAGAGGTGATCCACGAAAAGGACGCCGTCCAGGTGGTCGATCTCATGCTGGAAGGCGATGGCAAGCAGACCCTCCGCCCGATGGACGACCTCCTCTCCCTCCAGGTCGAGGGACTTGACCACCACCCGCTCGTGGCGGTGAACGTTGGCCGAGTACTTGGGGACCGAAAGGCACCCCTCCTCCTCGTAGGATTCCCCCTCGGCATGAATGATGACCGGGTTGATGCAGACGATCAGCTCGGGCCGCTCGTCGCGCGGGGACACATCGATGACGATCACCCGCTGGCTCACGCCGACCTGGGGGGCCGCCAGCCCGACGCCCTGGGCATCGTACATGGTTTCGGCCATGTCGCGAACCAGTTCGCGGGTGGCGTCGTTGATGATGGTAACCGGCACCGCCTTTTTCTTCAGCACCGGATCGGGATAGGTGAGGATCGTGCGTACCATGGTCTGAACCTTCCGTAATGGGTTAATCTTTCTGATAATAGCTAATTGCGGCGGGAAAAATCAAACCTAAACGAGGCGCACGGGGGTTTACATGAGATCCACGGGGTCCATGTCAACCTGGAGCCTCACGCCGGCCGGAGGCTGGAAGCTCTCACGCACCCGACGAACGAGGCGATGGAGGGTAGTCCGGTCTGCCGCCTTCAGAAGGATCTGCCGGCGGAAACGGCCGCGGAGTTTGGCCAGGGGCGCGGGCGCCGGCCCCAGGATCTCGACCCGTCCGCCCCCATCCCGGCGCAGTTCGCGCAGCCGCGCCGCCAGGAGCTCACTTGTCCGCTCCACGGCCGATGCGGCGGTTCCGCTCAGGCAGAGGGCCGCCAGATGGGCAAAGGGGGGATAGCCGGTCTCCTGGCGGAACGCCAGTTCTGCCCCGTAAAAACCATCCATATCGCCGGCCACGGCGTGGGCCAGGGCGTAGTGATCGGGGTTGAGGCTCTGGATCAGCACCCGGCCCGGATCATCCCCCCGGCCAGCCCGTCCGATGAGCTGGGTCACCAGCTGGAACGTCCGCTCGGCACTCCGGTAATCGGGGATATTGAGGGTCGATTCCACCGACAGGATTCCCACCAGGGTGATCCCTGGGAAGTCGTGCCCCTTGGCCACCATCTGGGTGCCGATGAGGATGTCGGTCTGCCGCTCCGCCACCTTGCGCAGAATCCGGGCATGCCCTCCCCTGCGGGCAGTGGTGTCCCGGTCCATCCGGTCCACCCGGGCATGGGGAAAGTGCTCGCGCACGTACGCTTCCACCTGTTCGGTGCCGAGCCCCAGATGGATGATCCGTCCGCAACCGCATCCCGGGCACAGGGACGGGGCCGGAACGGCATAATCGCAGTAGTGGCAGATGTGCCGGTTCCTGCCCTGGTGATAGGTGAGGGTAACCTGGCAGTTCGGGCAGCGGAGCACGTGGCCGCACTCTTCGCAGGTGAGCCAGGTGGAGAAGCCGCGGCGGTTGAGGAAGAGAAGGGTCTGCTCCCCCCGCGCCAGGTTCTCCTCCACCTCCGCGGCGAGCCGGGCATGGAGGATGCTTCCCCTGGCCCCCCGGACGTCGATGATTTCGGCCGACGGCAAGGGTAGGCCGTTCACCCGTTCGGGGAGGTCGAGGCATTCGAGCTTGCCGCCGGCAACCGCATGCCAGGTGGTGACCTGGGGCGTGGCGGTGCCGAGGACCACGCAAGCCCCGGCCATCTTGCCCCGTACCAGGGCCATGTCGCGGGCGTTGTAGCGGAACCCCTCCCCCTGCTTGTAGGACCCTTCGTGCTCCTCGTCCACCACGATCATGCCCAGCTCGGCCAGGGGAGCGAAAATGGCCGAGCGGGCACCGATGACGATGGCTGCCTCGCCCCGGCGGATCCGGCGCCACTCATCGAAGCGCTCCCCATCGGAGAGACCGCTGTGGAGCACTGCCACCCCGCACCGGAACCGCCGGCGGAACCGGCTTACCAGTTGGGGAGTGAGGGCGATCTCGGGGACCAGGACCAGGGCGCTCCTCCCCTGTTCGAGACAATGGGCGATGGCCTGAAGATAGACTTCCGTCTTGCCGCTGCCGGTGACGCCCCGGAGCAGGAAAGGGGTGAACCGTCCAGCGTCCAGGGCCGTTCTCAGCCGGACCAGCGCAGCAGTCTGCCGCCCGTTGAGCACCAGGGGACAATCGTGGCCAACGGTTTCCATCCGGAACG
>NZ_JCAMRN010000033.1:0-55062 GCF_059620965.1 Geobacter sp. PheSNFMC | reverse complement strand
GACGCGGGTGGCCACCCGCATCGTTCCGCCCGCCGTGGCCTGCCGGATCGCCGTGGGCATGTCGCGGGAAAGCCGCAAGAACCATGGCCGGCGCCGGCACCGCTGGGACTACGCCGCCATGCTCCGGGCCTTCGCCGCCGAGCGTTTCCGGGAAGGATGCCGCGCGGTCGTTGCCGGACATTTCCACCAGCCGTTCATCGATCGCAACGACGACGGCACGGTCCTGCTCTCCCTGGGCGACTGGCTCACCCACTACACCTACGGCGAATGGAGCGACGGCACCCTTTCGCTGAAGACCTACGGAACACCGTAACCCCGCCGCTAGACCCCGAACAGCTCCCGGTACCTTTTCACCCGCTCTTCCAGCGTCGGCGCCGCAATCCGGAGGCAGATCTCGTCGGGACGGTACCCCCGGCAGACCGCCGGCCGCTCGTCGTAGACGGCGCACAGCCCCCCCGCGCCCAGATGGGCACAACGCACGCCCACCGGCTTGCCCAGCGTGCTGATGTCGGGTGCGGTGCAGCAGGTCCCGCATCTGAGACAGTCCATAAAAACCCGGATCATTGGCTACGGATTTCAGGCGACCGCCGCCGCCCGTCCTATTTGAAGAAGGCCTCCAGGGCCTGCTCGCCCACGTAGGACGCCTTGATCTTCCATTTGTCCTGGTTGATGACGAGGGCAGCCAGGGCTATTTGCGGGTTGTCGGTGGGAGCATAGGCGGCGAACCAACTGTAGTGTCCCTCGGGGTCGGTGCCGTTGATGGAGCCGGTCTTGGCGGCAATGGAGACGTCCGCCAGCTTGGGACGTCCGTTGCGGTCATGGAACGCCCGGCGGGAAGTGCCGGTGGTCACGGTGGTGGACAGCATCCGCGTGAGCTGCGATGAGACCTCGGCCGTGGTCACGGTCCGCAGCGGCCGGGGCTGGTGGGTATAGGCAACCTTTCCCGACGGATCGCGGATCTCGTCTGCCAGGGAGGGGGCGAGCATGGTGCCGCCGTTGGCAACCGTGGCCATCAGCACCGCCGCATGGAGCGGTGATATCTTCACCTCGCGCCCGAGCCCGGCCCCCATGAGGCGCAGGTCGTCGTCGGTGGAGGGGTGCTCGGCCTTGCTGGGCAGGACGGGCGTGCCGGGGAGCAGCGCGTGGTTGAAGCCGAACCGCTCGGCGCAGCGAAGGACCGAATCGCGGCCCGCCACGTCGCAGGCGAGCCGGCCGAAGACCGGGTTCACCGATTTTCCCATGGCAGTGGTCAGGTCCATCTCCTGGGCGCCCCGCTTGGGCAGGTCGCTCCAGTGGCGGGAACTCTCCGAATAGAGCCCCCCCCTGAAGGGGATCACGGTGTCGGGAGAGACCTTGCCCTGTTCGAGGGCAGCGGTGGCGGTGATGATCTTGAACAGCGACGCCATGGGGTAGATGCCGTAAAACGCCTGCTGCTCCCAGCCCGGCAGGACCGAGGAATGGGCCACCATGGCCAGGATCCGGCCGCTGCGCGGCTCCATTGCCACGAAAACCCCGTAGGGAACCTGGAACCGGGCCAGGACGTCCTTGACCCGCTCCTGGACCTCTTCGTTGATGGCATACACCACCGTGCCTCCGCCGGCAAGGGATGCCACGAGGCGCCCCCCTTCGGCGCGGGCCGTGGGAAAGGCGCCGGCGGCCACGCGGAAGGCGCCGTAGGTGTCCAGGTCCCTGAGGCTCAGCGTGCCCGAATGGGCCTCTTCGCGGACGCTGGAAACGGCGGGCCGGCCCGAGAGAAGGAGGGACAGCACCGGATAGGCTACCAGGAGCGCGGCAATGAGGGGAAGCAGGAAGCGGAGGCGTTTTTTGCGGGGAGGTGGTTCGTCGAGCCTCTTGAAGGCATTGCGGGAGGCGCTCTTCCTCGACGGGAGGAAGGATGAGGCAGAGAATCGCTTCTTGTTCGTTAAATGTTTAAAATCCTGCATATATGTTCATTCCGCGCGAACATCGCGGCCGGCGTCGCCGGCCCGGATGCGGGGTCACTGTGAATGGATGGCAGACTGCCGTCACTATATAGGCAAAAGACCCGCATTGTCAATGTCGGCGCCCGTTGACGGGCCGACATGAGCCATAATTAATCGGTCCCGGCCCCCTTGGCCAGGGTCCTGAAGTTCACATCCCCCAGCTCCGCGGCCACGGCCCCTTCCATTCTCGTTGCCAGCCACTCCACCGCCGGGTCGAACCGCCCGTCAGCCAGGGGCATGGCCCGGCCCCTGAGCGACGCGACCAGCTCCCGGACCCGCATGTGCTCCAGCTCCCGGGCCGGCAGGTAGAGGGTTTCCCCGCCGCAGCTCTCGGCAAGCCACCCCTTGGCGACCAGCATGCCCAGGGTTTCCCGCACGGTCCGCTCCGGCACGTCGAGCCGCTCGGCCAGGCGTTCGGCGTTCCAGGGCGCCCGGTCGTGAAAAAAAGCCCGGCACACCTCCAGCAGCAGGGCCAGGGCCAGGCGCTCGCGCGCCGCGGGCTCCAGGTCGGGGATGTGGGTTTCGCGCCGGAAGGTGCGGCGATGCTGATGGGCATAGACCACCTCCACGCCGAACAGCACGATCGCCCAACTCGCATAGAGCCAGATCATGAAGACCGGCAGCACGGCGAGGGTGCCGTAAATGGCATTGTATTTGGCCACCCCCACCTGAAAGTGGATATATCCCCACTGGGCGGCCTGCCAGAGCGTGCCGGCGATGACCCCGCCCACCAGGGCCGAGCGGAAGCGCACCTTGGCATTGGGGATGAGCATGTAGAGGAAGACAAGGGCGAGCCAGATGCTGAGATAGGGGACCAGCCGGAAAACCGCCACCAGCACGTCTCCCAGGTAGGCGGTACCGATCAGCCACAGGACCGCCTTCTGGCTCTCGAGGGTTGTGGTGACGCTGATGGCGGCGAAGATCAGGATCGGACCGAACACCACCACGCTCAGGTAATCGCTGAACCGCCGGTAGAGCGACCGGGTTTCCCGCACCCCCCAGATGGAGTTGAAGGTTTCCTCGATGTTCCCCAGCAGGGTGACGGCCGACACCACGAGGGTCACCAGGCCCACGGCGCCCAGGGAGCCGACCTTGGTGTTGTTGATGTAGGTAATGATGCGGTCGACGATTTCATGGGACCCTGCCGCGACCTGATCGAGAATGAAGGGTTCCAGGGTGTTCTGCACCCCCAGCCCCTTGAGGACCGCGAAGGCAAGGGCAAAGAAGGGAACGATCGACAGGAGCGTGGAATAGGTCAGGGCCGAGGCGTGCAGCAGGCACTGGTCGTCCACGAAGTTGCCCACGGCGGCCACCGCCGCCTGGAGCGCGGCCACCAGCCGGCCGCGGACCGGCCCGAGCCCGTCGGTGTCCATGGCCCGGAACGCATCCAGATAGCGGGTGATTGTACTCTTTGGTCCCTGCTCCATCCGCGTCCCCCGCCCTGCCGGAGTGCGCACGAAAAAGCCCACGCGGGGTGGGCTGGTTCGTGCGGCGCCGGGAGTGGCTACATCTCCTTGAACTTCTCCCGCTCCCGGTCCATGGCTTCCTTCCCCGCCTCGATGGCGGAGCTGATGATGGTCTTCTTCTCGGTAATGAGGTCCTTGGTCTCCTCGTAGGTGTCCTTGATCTTGGACTGGGCCTCTTTCGTGAAGCCCTTGATCTTGTCGAGGGCCTCATCGGTCAGATCCATGATGTTTTCGCGCATCTCCCTGCCGGTCTTGGGTGCGAGCAGAAGCCCCAGGCCCGCCCCCACCGCGGCTCCGGCCAGGAATGACAGGAATACCGTTCCGACGCTCGTTCCTCTTTCTTCTGACATACGAATTACCCCCTTTTCTTGATGAGTCGTTCCATGAGGTACTTTCCGGCCACCCGGGCGCCGGTGCTCCAGGCGGAGGAGGCCGCTGCCGCGTGGGCAACGCTGCCGATGACGGCATTGATGGTCCGGATGTTGCGCCCGGTGTCGCCCACGGCTTCCATGAATTCCTTCACGTCGTCCACCCGCTCGGCAACCCCCTCGGTGACGACCTTCAGCTCGGCAAGGGTCTGCTGGAGCTCCTGGGTGAGGGGCTTCAACTCCTGCCCCACCTGGGCCATGACGTTCCTGAACTCTGCCGCGGTTCTCCTGATCTCCACCAGCGTCGGAATGAGAAACGCCACCAGCACAACCAGTGCGCAGGCCATTACCAGTACGGCAAGTGCGCCAATGCTCATGAAGTCGACCCTCCACGGTCTTAATGGGAAACAGTATAGTGCACGGGACGGGGATTGCAAGGAGCCCACCTGCCGACAGGCCCCGGCCCCGGCCGCCGTTGCTGCTGCTTTAGCGTGCGGTTAACTATAGCCAACGGTCCTTGCTTTTGCAAACGAATTGCTCATTGTTTACGCAGATACGGAAGCTTGGCGGCAAAATCCGGTTGACAAACCGGCAGGGGCTTCCGTATCCTTCACCAAAAGAGAATAGTAGACCTTCTTATCAAGAGTGGTGGAGGGAAAGGCCCTGTGAAACCACAGCAACCGGTCCGGCAGCGGACGCCAGGTGCTAAATCCTGCCCGAAAGGGAGCGATGAGAGGGAGCTTGAGACCAGCGACACGTACAGGCCCCTTCCCGTTTCCGGGGGGGGCCTTTCGTTTTCGCCGCCGCGCGCACGCGCCCATGGGGAATCATGTCCGTCGGCATCGTCGAAGAACAATCCGTCACCTTTGCAACGGATCTCAGGCTGGAAAGCGGCCGGATACTGGGGCCCATCACCCTGGCCTACGAGACCTACGGCCGGCTGAACGCCGAGCGGTCCAACGCCATCCTGGTGGCCCACGCCTGGACCGGCAATGCCCATCTGGCGGGCAGGCACGGCGAAGACGACCCCAAGCCGGGCTGGTGGGACGCCATCGTCGGCCCGGGCCGGCTCCTGGACACCGACCGCTGGTTCGTCATCTGCTCCAACGTCATCGGTTCCTGCTACGGCTCAACCGGCCCCGCCTCCATCAACCCGAAGACCGGCAAGCGCTACAACCTCTCCTTCCCGGTCATCACCGTGCGGGACATGGTACGGGCCCAGGCCCTGCTGCTGGACCACCTGGGCATCGACCGGCTCCTGACCGTCCTCGGCGGGAGCATGGGCGGGATGCAGGCCCTGGAATGGGCAACCCAGTTCCCGGACCGGGTCCGCTCGGCCATCGCCCTCGCCACCACGAGCCGTCCGTCGCCCCAGGCCATCTCCCTGAACGCCGTGGCCCGCTGGGCCATCTTCAACGATCCGTCCTGGAAAAAGGGGGAGTACCGGAAAAACCCCAAGGACGGCCTGGCGCTTGCCCGGGGTATCGGCCACATCACGTTCCTCTCCGACGAATCCATGTGGCAGAAGTTCGGCCGCCGCTACTCGGCCCGGGACGGCCTGTTCGACTTCTTCGGCCAGTTCGAGGTGGAACGCTACCTCACCTACAACGGCTACAATTTCGTGGACCGCTTCGACACCAACTCGTTCCTCTACCTGGCCAAGGCCCTGGATATGTACGACGTGGCCTGGGGGTACGAGTCGCTGGAGGACGCGCTCAGCCGCGTCGCGGCCCCGATCCAGTTCTTCGCCTTCACCTCCGACTGGCTCTACCCCCCCTACCAGACCGAGGAGATGGCCACCACGCTCCGGGCCCTGGGCAAGGAGGCCGAATACCACCTGATCCCCTCGGCCTACGGCCATGACGCCTTCCTCCTGGAGCACGAAACCTTCGCGCCCATGGTGCGGGACTTCCTGGCCCGCGTGGAGCGGGGCTAGGCCTCCGCACACAAAAAAACCCGGCGATCGTCCGCCGGGTTCCGCTCACGCGCCGGTGATCCGCCGGTAGAGATCCAGGTAGGCCTCCGTCTCCCGCTCCGGGGAAAAACGCTCCCGCACCAGCTCCCGTCCCTGTTCGCCGAGGCGCCGGCCCAGTGCTGGATTGCGGAGCAGGTCCCGGGCACGGTCCAGGAATTCCCGCTCGCCCCGGAACAGGAAACCGGTGGCCCCTTCCTTCACCACCGAGCGGTTGCCGTCGATGTACGACGCCAGGACCGGCGTGCCGAAGGCCAGGGCCTCCAGGACGCTGTTCGCCATCCCCCCCTCGAAGATCGAGCTGTTGATGACCACGTCGGCCCGGTGGAACAGGGCGCCGATGGCGCCGCGCCCCACTTCGCCCAGGTAGCGGGCAAAGGGATGGCGGTCCATGGCCTCCAGTGTTGCGGCGCCGTACTCCCGGTCCAGGATCGGCCCGGCCAGCAGGAAGCGGACCCGCGGGTCCTCCCGGTGGAGCTCCGCCAGGGGACCGAGGGCGAAGGCCGCATTCTTGACCGGCCGCAGTCCGGCCGGCAGGAAGAAGACGAACTCGCCCCCCTCGAACCGCTCTTCCCCCCACTCGAACTCTTCCCCGGGCAGTTCCACCCCCTGGGGGATGACCGCCATCGTTTCGGCCAGGGAAGGATGATGATCAAGCACCCGGCACCGGACGCACTTGTGGAACGCCGCCACCGCGGCGGCATCGCGCAGGACCGCCAGGGTATCCCGGCGCCGGGCGTCCTCCAGCGCCTCATACACGTCCGAACCGGTCAGGGTGACCAGGTACGGGATGCCCGTGGCCCGGCCGGCCTCCCGGGCCACGCGCCCCCCCAGATAGGCGTGCAGGGCGTGAATCAGGTCCGGCGGATCGGCCGCGATCCGCCTCAGGATCTCCTCGGCGGGCGCGGCGTCCAGGGCGTGGACGGTCACCCCGTGCCCCGCGGCCCGGAGCTGGCGCTCGATCCGCCTGGCAGTAACGGCATTCCCCCGGACAGGGGGGTGATAATAGGGGGTAATCAGGGTGATGTTCATGGGTGGCTCGCATCCCTTCCGCAGGGTGCCGATGGTAGCCCGAACCGGCGGCGGACGCAAGGACAAAGACCCTTGCCGGGCCGCTTCCGCTCATGGTATCGTGGCCCATCTCGCAGGGAGACTCACCCCATGAAGATTACCATACTCGGCAGCGGCACCTCCACCGGCGTTCCCATGGTGGGGTGCACCTGCCCCGTCTGTTCGTCGACCGACCCGCGCGACAAGCGGACCCGCGCCTCCCTCCTCATCGAGGCGGCGGGCCGCTACATCCTGGTGGACACCTCCCCCGACCTGCGGCGCCAAGCCCTGCGGGAAAAAATCCCCCACATCGACGCGGTGCTCCTCACCCACTCCCACGCCGACCACGTGAACGGCATCGACGACCTGCGCGGATTCCACTTCATCCACCGGCGCGTGATCCCCTGCTACGGCAGCCGCGAAACCATGGACGCGGTACTGCGGAACTTCTCTTACATCTTCAAGGGGATGGAAGTGTCCGGCTATGCACCGCTGCTGGACCCCCACGTGATCCACGATCCGTTCGCCCTGTTCGGCCGGACCATCGTCCCCATCCACCTGCACCACGGCGCCATGCCCGCCACGGGCTACCGGATCGACGGGGCTGCCTACCTGACCGACTGCAGCCGCATCCCCGAATCATCCCTGGCGCTGCTGGGGGGGCTCGACCTGCTGGTGATCGACGCGCTCCGCTACACTCCCCACGAGAACCACTTCAACATCGATGGGGCGCTCGGCGTGGTTGCGGCACTGCGCCCGAAGCGGACGATCTTCACCCACCTGACCCACGAAGTGGCCTACGCCGACGGCATCCGGCTGCCGAATGGGGTGGAGTTCGCCCACGACGGAATGACCGTCACGCTCTGAGTCGTCCCCCTAGCGCATCACCCTTGAAAAACCCGTGATTTACCGATATAAGAGCATATTCGTGAACACGCTCCGGGTGACGCATCCCCTGACAGGGCAGCCATGCACAGAGACATCCGCCTCCACGGCCAGATAGACGAACGGATCGAGTACTACGCCATCGTGGCGGGTGAGGACTCGCACCAGCGTTACTTCTTCAATGCCGCGGAAGGTCCCGGGGGGGAGCTTCGCTTCTTCGCGCCCGGCAACGAATTCGTCCTGGGCCCGGGGGGCATCAGGCACGAGGGGAATGGCGGCTCCTTCTGCGAGTACATGTTCGGCGTGGACCAGCCGGTGCCGGACCTGGCCAAGGGCGACGTCATCAACCGGCTCGTCATGTACGGCGCCCGCATGGAGGAGGAGAGCGGCAACCTCGTCTTCGACGACCGAACCGGTGGCCAGCTCGGGTTCGAAAAGATGTTTTTCGAAGGCAACGCCGTGGTCAACTACTTTTTCTTCATCTCCACGGCCCGGGTGTCCGGCCCCCTGAGACGGCAGCAGGAATCCATCGTCAGGACCATCGGCAAGACCCTCAAGCGGTCGGTCGCCGTGGGGGAGCAGGACGAAAACGCCCTCATCGCCGAGGTGCTGGCCCTGTTGGGCGATCCCACGGCCCTGTTCTTCCTCTTCAAGCTGATCAACGTCCACCACCGGGAGTACCACGACACCTTCCGGCGGCTCTACTTCAGGAACAAGAAGATCGCCGACGACGACTTCGCCATGCTCACCGCCGTTGCCGAACGCCACGGCATCGACCGTTACCAGCAGGAGCGGATCAGGATCGATGTCATGTACAAGCACCCGGCCAACCGCCGGATCGTTGACGAGTACAAGAACATCCTGATCGGCTGCCACCGCAAGGGGGAGATCAGCCGGCTCGAGAATGCCCGTCTCACTCGGCTCAAGACCCTGTCGGTCCGCAACAAGATCCCGGGCGCGCTCTTCTACACCCTGGACGAAGTCCTGAAAAACGACAAGAAGCTGGTTGCGCCCGAGGAGCAGGACTATCTCTCCGATATCCGCCAGATCCTGGAAGGAATCTTCCTGTCCGAGCGGGACATCGAGAGCGTCATCGACCGGGAGGACATGGCCCGGCTCCTGTTCGCCAAGAAGAAGGCCGCCGAAAACCGGGACCACGCCTTCGAGGAGCTGCTGCTGGACGCCAGCCGCCTCTGCGACGAAAAGATGCGCGACGGCGCCGACCTGGCCATCATCGAGGGATTCTCCTACCTGATCACCTTTTTCGACCGGTACGACACCACCTCCCAGGCCATCAACCAGTTGGCCTTCATGGAAAACGTCCGGATCACCGAAGAAATGGTCCGCAGCCTGCTGGGCAACAAGATCGCCTTCGACTCGCTCCGGGACGGCCTGTTCGACGAGCTTTTCATCGCGGGGCTCCTGGAAAACAAGTATCTGGGGCGTTACGGCCGGATGAAGATCACCACCCTGCGGCGCGGCCTGACTGAAATCGAGCAGAACCGGCTCACGGTGGCCGCCCTGATGGAGCACCTGCTGACCATCGACCAGGAGGAGCGCCTGGCGATCCTGCTCCTGTCCCACGTGCGTGACCGCATCCGGAACTTCTACTCGAAGTACACCACCAAGGCGGATCAGCAGGCCCTCAGGCGCGAGGTGAACGAGGAGCTGATCGCCAAGAAGCTCGTCGACGGGAACGTCCCGGACCGGCTCTTCGACGAGGCCATCCTCACCATCCAGAAGGAAGCGGTCTACCTCCACGGCCTCCTGCCCCGCATCATTGCCGACCGGGACACCGCCCTGCGCGAAGACTTCCTGGAAAACTCGGGCCTCGACCGCTTCTACGTGGAAGAGCTGGAGCGGGAGTACTTCGAGCTGAACGACCTGGACCTGGAGGAGCTGTACCAGATCCGAAAAGGGCTGAGCTGACCGGGCGCGCCCGCCTCCCTTGACTTTCCCCTCTCCCTTCACCTACACTGGCCCTGAGTACACTTTCTACACTCAGAGGTCCCAATGGAGTCCCGTTCGTCGCACCTCCCCCTTTTGCGAGATCAGATCGTTGCCTATGGCAAGGAAAACCTGGCGGAGATGCTCCACCTGCTGGCCGAAGGGGTGCGCCTCGTCTCCGGCCAGGACCGGCTTCGCATCTACCTGGAAGACCTGACCCGCGGCGTCCTCACCTGTGTCCACGCCTCGGGCCCCCTGACCGAGGAGATCCGTGAGGTGAGCTTTCCCATCATCTCCCGGGAGGCGTCGGTTTCCAGCGTCTTCGTGTCCCAGTACGCCGCCGAGTTCCACTACGAGCCGGAAGGAAAACACACCTTCGACCGAGGCTTTGCCGAGCGCTTCGCCATCGGCCACAGCTACATCCTGCCGGTGGTGAGCCAGGGGAAATCCATCGGCGTGGTCTGCATCGACCGCTTCCGGCCGGGGGAGATCCTGCGGGGCAAGGGGAAGGCGCTCCTGGGCGAGTTCGTCACCTCCGTGGCCGACCGGCTCGACGTCGCCCGCATCTACCACCAGCAGCTCCTGCTCGCCCGCCGGGTCGAGGAGTACAAGAAACGGGAAGCGGCCTCGTTCATGGTGCAGTCGGCCGTGCGCCTCATCGACCGGCTGACCCTCGCTTCGGTGCTGGTGCCCGTTGCCGGCCCGGAAGGCTCGTCGCGCCTCGCCATCCTGGCCAGCCACTCGGAAGACCCCAGCCTCAAAAAGCAATACGACGAGCAGGGAGAGATCGCCCTCCAGAGGGGAACCTCCCTCATCTCCCGGTTCCTGGACGACAACGCGGTCATTGCCGACGAGCGGCTCCTGCGGCCGCTCTTCATCCCGGACCTGACCCAGCAGGAGCTCCAGAAAAAGGCCCTCACCGAACAGATGGCGCTGCGCTCCCTCTACGTGGTGCCCCGCTACGAGGCATCGAGCCGCAAGGTCATCTGCCTGGTCAACTATTTCACCAAAGACCTGTACCGCTTCTCCGACTTCGAGATGGGCCTGCTCCAGACCCATGCGGAGATGGCGGAGCGGATGGTGAACGAGATCGGCGGCGAGCACCTGGAGATCCGGGTCCTGGCCGAGATCACCGAACTCCTCCAGGAGCGCAACGAGGAGCTCTCTCCCTTCCTCACCCGGGTCCTCTCCATGGCCACCGAGCTGATCGGCGCCGACACCGGCAGCATCGCCATCGTGCAGGAGCGCGACGGCGAAAAATGGCTCGTGGTGGAAGACGAGGAAGGGACCATCGTCGGGGCCAAGAACAAGTCGTGGCTCAAGAAGTACATTCCCCCCTTCAGGATCGGCGGCCACGAGCTCCCCCCCGAGGAACGGAGCCTCACCGGCTACGTGGCCTGGTCCAAGCAGCCGAAGATCATCGCCCACGTGGCGGACGAGCAGGGGGGTGAAGGGTTCCACCGCTCCATGCACGAGTTGATCAAGAGCGAGATCGCGGTCCCCATCGTCTGCGACGACGAGGTGATCGCCGTGGTCTGCCTCAATTCGCTCAAGCCCGCCTGGTTCACGGAGGAGCACAAGCGGATCCTGCAGATCATCGACCGGCTCACCTCCCGGCACATCTCCGACATCCAGCGGATCGAACGGCTCCAGAGCGAGGTGACCCGGCTCAAGACCGACGTGGCCTACAAGGACCCCCAGATATCCTCCTACCGGCTCGGCAACATCATCGGCAACAGCCGCAAGGCCCAGGAGATCGTCGATTTCATCAACACCGTGTCGGTGCCCCTCTTCAACCGGATCACCCTCTGGAGCAAGAACGTCCTCCAGGAGGCGACCATCGGCCTCCCCTCCATCCTCGTCCAGGGGCAGACCGGTGCCGGCAAGGAGTTCTTCTTCAACAACCTCTACAACAAGCTGAACGAGATGTACCGGGAGAAGCTCAACCCCGCGGGCCAGCTCCCCGTGAAAAAGACCAACATCGCGGCCTACAGCGGTGACCTGACCTACTCGGAACTCTTCGGCCACAAGAAGGGGGCCTTCACCGGCGCCTACAGCGACCGCAAGGGCATCCTGGAGGATGCCGCCGGCGGGATCGTCTTCCTGGACGAAATCGGCGATGCCGACCCCAAGACCCAGGTGCAACTGCTCCGGTTCCTGGACAACGGCGGGTTCGTGCGGCTGGGGGAAAACCAGGAACGCTTCAGCCGGGTGCTCCTGGTGGCCGCCACCAACAAGGACCTGGCGGAAGAGATCCGCAAGGGCAACTTCCGGGAGGACCTCTACCACCGGCTGTCGGAGCTGGCGGTGCAGGTGCCGTCCCTCAACGAGCGGCGCGAGGACATCCCCGACCTGGCCACCCACTTCCTGGGCAAGCTCTACCGCACCTACCGGGGGGACGAGTCCAAGGACGCCGCCCCCACCCTGGCGGAGGAGGCCAAGCGGCTCCTGATGAACCACCACTACCACGGCAACATCAGGGAGCTGCGGAGCATCCTGTTGCGGGCGCTCTTCTTCCGCAAGGGCACGGTGCTCACCGCCGACGACGTCCGACGCGCCCTGGCCGCGGGCATGCGCGAGTTCGCCCCTGCCACCGCCACCCAGGAGCTGAACGACCGGATGGTGACGGAAATCCTGGACAAGATCGCCAATGGCGAAACCTTCTGGGAAGCGGTCTACGAGCCCTACTCCCGCAACGCCATCCCCCGCGACGCCGTCCGGCTCGTCATCGAGCGGAGCCGCGACGCGGCGGGCCGGAGCATGCCCCAGGTGGCCCGCTACCTCAAGGCCGTGGGCGACGATGTGGAAGAAAACGACGAGGAACGGAAGCGGTTCTTCAAGTTCAAGAATTTCTTGTACAAGACGGTGAAGATCTGAGAGCGGCAGCCCGGGAACCGACGGCACGGCCGGCCCGAATGCCGGTGCCGGCCGATCAGGGCACTGGCCGTGCCTGTTAAAAGACGATTGGCGGTAGCGATCTCGCTTACTGCGCCGCTCGCCGGCGCCGGGCACCGCCTGCGCCATGACGGACCCCTTTGGCGTTCAGCCACTCGCGCCATGCGGGATACGCATGGCGCAAACTTTGCACGAGACATAACCCCGAACCGGCAGTTCATTCCCCGTTATGGAGATGCTGCATGAAAAAAAAGAAGGCGCATGCCGCGGGACAAGGGCCGAATCTGTCCGTGACCAATCCCCCCCGCACTTTTTTTGAAGACACGCTGGCGCTGTTCAACTCCAGACGCTTCGACCTGCTGGACCAGAAGATCAATGGGGCCGTGCACAAATGGCCCAACCACGCCGTGGTCTGGAAGGCGATCGGCGTCATCATGCTCATGGAGGGGCGGTTCAAGGAAGCAATCGAACCGTTGACCACGGCGGCGAACCTGGCGCAGGGCGATGCGCAGCTGCACCACAACCTCGGGGTGGCATACCTGCGGCTCGAGCAGTATGAAAAAGCCGTACCCTGGCTGCAGCGGGCCACCAGCCTCAAGCCGGATTATGCCCAGGCCTTCGCCAACCTGGGTATCGCCCAGGCAGAGATCGGGCTTCTCCAGGCGGCGGAAAGCAACTATCGCACTGCGCTGAAAATCAACAAGGATTTTCCCGAGGCGCTCAACAATCTCGGCAATGTGCTGAATGATCAGAAACGGTATGGGGAGGCAGAGGAGTGCTTCCGGAGGGCTCTCGTCCTCAAGCCGGATTTTGCCGAAGCCCTCAATAACCTGGGCACGAGCCTGAAGGGGCTGAACCGGCTGGAGGAGGCAGAAACCACCTACCGGAAGTCCCTGTCGCTGATGCCGGATTACACCCGCGCCCACATCGGCCTGGGCCACACCCTGTTCAAGCTCCGCCAGCCGGACAAGGCAGCGGCGAGTTTCCGCCGGGCAATCGAGCTTTCCCCCTACGAACTGGAAGCCCATGACGGCTTGAGCATGACCCTCGGCGACACGGTTCCCCTGTGGCATCTGCCCATGATGAACGACAAGCCCAGGAACGATGCCTATTTCAATGCCCTGCAGGCCGCGGTCACCCCGGAGACGCGCGTTCTGGAAATCGGGACCGGATCGGGCCTTCTGTCCATGATGTCGGCCCGCCTGGGCGCACGGCAC
This sequence comes from Geobacter sp. PheSNFMC, assembly GCF_059620965.1. Lineage (NCBI taxonomy): Bacteria > Pseudomonadati > Thermodesulfobacteriota > Desulfuromonadia > Geobacterales > Geobacteraceae > Geobacter > Geobacter sp. PheSNFMC. The sequence continues at coordinate 41,280 of NZ_JCAMRN010000033.1, read as the reverse complement.
GTGACAACCTGCGAGGTGGTCACGGCAATTGCCGAGACTGCCGCGTCCATCGTGAAAGACAACGGATTCGCGGACCAGGTCACCGTGATTCCGAAACTGTCCACCACCCTGGAGGTCGGCGTCGACCTGGAAGAGCGGGCCGATCTGCTCGTCTCGGAAATCCTGTCGAGCGAATTTCTCGGCGAAGGCGTTCTGAGCAGCATCGAAGACGCAAAACGGCGGCTGCTCAAGCCGGGAGCCCGGATCATCCCCGCCCGGGGCTCGGTCCGGATTGCCCTGTTCGGCGGACGGGACATCGAAATGAACGTCCGGGTCGACGAGGTCTACGGCTTCGACCTGTCGAGGTTCAACGACATCGTGCCCCCGAAGCAGTATGTCGGCAGGAACGATCTCAACATCGAACTGCTGAGCGACGGTATCGGGGCCATTCATTTCGACTTCATGGGCACGGATCACTTCCCCGCCAGCAGAAGCTACGGCATAGACGTGCCGATCACCAGGGCCGGCAGGTGCTGCGGCGTCATCCAGTGGATACGCCTTGAAATGGACGATACCTTCGTCTTTGAGAACCATCCGGCAGAGAGGAATGTGGCATCCGGCTGGCAGCACTGCGTCTATCTCTTCAAAACCCCCGTCGACGTGCAGCCCGGCCAGGTCGCGCAGATCATCGCCTCCCACGACATCAGGACCTGCTGGTTCTTTCTGAAGAAAATCGTGACCCCATGACATCCCTTCGCACGGGGCAGATCAGACATGCATCCCGTATGTAACGTCTTAATGGTGAACCAATGAACCGCAAACTGAGACGAGCCAACCTGAAAGCAAGCGAGCCGACGCCCCACGAGACCGGCAATGTAATCAGCTACATGCGGCAGGGTCGCTACGCAGAGGCGGCGCATCTTGCAAAGGGCCTTACCGAACGGTTCCCCGATCATGGTTTCGGCTGGAAGATACTGGGGATCTGCACCTTGCTGCTGGGGCAGAACGGGGATGCGCTGCCCCTGTTTCTGAAGGCCGCCGGCCTGTTGCCCGACGACCCGGATATCCACTGCAATATCGGCATCATCTACTATGAGCTGAATCAGCTCAACGAGGCTGAATACTACTGCCGCTACGCGCTGAAGCTGCGGCCGAACGACGCCATCGCGCACAACAATCTCGGCAACATCCTGAGCAGCCTGGGGCGGCTGGACGAGGCGGAAGCCTGTTTCCGCCGCGCCATCGAGAACAACCCGGATCTGGCCCAGGCGCACTACAACCTCGGCTCCGCGCTTCAGGCCCTGGGCCGCCTGGAGGAAGCGGAGAGTTGCTATCGCCGCGCAGCGGTAATCAGGCCGACGTATGAAGAGGCCTACGCGAGCCTCGGCAACGTCCTTAAGGAAATGGGCCGCCTGGATGAGGCGCTCGAAAGCTGGAAACTGTCTCTCGCGCACCAGGAAGATTGGACTAACGCATTACGGCGCCTGACCAATCCCCTGCTCATGGACGGGGATCTGATCCGCGATCCCGAGTATCCCGCCGCGGACGCGGCAGAGGGACAGCCGCACCCGTTACCCCGGGAGCTATCGTCACAGACCGCGGCGGCATCCGCAGAGTCGCTCGACCGGAAGTATCGGGTCCCCTCCCATGAGCATGACGGATCTGGCGAAGCGGTAGCCGTTGCCGGGAGAGACGAAAACGCGCCCCGCCCCCTGCGCATTGTGTTGATCTACCCTCCGTTGTGGCAGATACCGTCCGCGGATCTGAACGTACCGGAAGGCATGCCGTTCGGCCCGCCCGCCACCGCCGGCGGCCCGGTCGCCATCAGCAGGGAACTCAAGACCATTACCCAGGGCGTGCTGTCCATCGCGGCCCAGGCGAAAAAAGCCGGGCACGACGTCCGCGTGTACAATCTGTTCAACGCGCCCTGGGCCGACATCGTGGCCCTCATCGCCGAAACCGGGGCCGACGTGTACGGCGTATCCGCCTACAACTCCAACCGGCGCGGCATGGGTGCGCTGTGCGCCCTGATCAGACAGTGCCACCCCCACGCCCACATAACCGTCGGCGGCCCCTTCGCAACGACGCTCCCCCTTGAAACGCTGCGCTATTACCGCGCAATCGATACGGTTGTCATCGGCGAAGGCGAAGAGACCTTCATGGAGCTGCTCGACCATATCCGCTCGCACCGGCCGGCAGTGGGAATCCCGGGCACTGCGTGGCGAAACGGTGACGAGGTGTCGCTCGGCCCAGTGCGCCCCCGGATCAGTGACCTCGACACGCTTGCATCCCATTTTGACTACTATTCAAGCAACATCGTGATGACGTCGCGCGGCTGCCCCTCCAAATGCTCGTTCTGCGGCAATCCCGTATTGTGGGGACGGAAGATCCGTTTTTACTCCACAGACTACTGCATTGATATGTTCAGGAAGGCGCTGGCCCGGCTGCCGGTGCCCTACCTCATGATCGCAGACGACACCTTCACCGCCAACCAGCAGCGTACTCTGAAAATGTGCGACGCGATCATCGGGAACAAGCTCGACTTTCTCTGGAGCTGCAGCACCCGCGTGGATGCCATGGAGGACGAGGTACTGCACAGGATGAGGCGGGCAGGCTGCCAGGAGATCATGATCGGGGTGGAATCGGGGTCACCGGAGATCCTTGAGAGGATACACAAGGGGATCACCCCCGCAATGGTCCTCACGGTGACCCGCGCGGCCAAAAAGTACGGCATGCTCGTCCACTACTACATGATGGTGAGCAATCGCGGAGAAACGCCCGACACGCTCCAGGCGAGCATCGACCTGATCCGGGCCGGTCGGCCCAACAGCTACGACCTTACACCATTGACATTTCTTCCGGGCACGGAAGACTACGGTCATCTGTGCGAACAACAGGGATTGACCTCGGATGTCTACTTCCGGAACGACTTCATGGATATCTCCGTGGAAAGAAAGCGCAAAAAAGACCTTGATACGGTCATGCAGCATCTTTACTGCAGCATCGGAACCATCAGCGGGTACGAATATACCGTTGAAGAAAGAGAAGCCGTTGTGGAGCTTCTGCCTGACGTGCCCGCTGTCCATGCGGAGCTCGCCAACGCATACCTTCGCGCGGGCCTGTTCGACAAAGCCACGGCGGCATTGACTCGGGCAGAGGAGCTGGGCTTCCCGATCAACAACATCATCCTCAACCAGCACGCGTGCATTGCCCTTGCACGCAATCAGATCGATACGTCCCTCGACTTCCTGGAAAGGGCGTGCCGATCCTTCCCTGACAGCACGGTGAAGGGCAACTACGACAAACTGACGGCCTGGATCGACAGCCGTACGGGCGGCCAGGTCAAGCCGTGCCTGCTGTGCGATTCCGTCCGGGCCCAGGATTTCGTGTTCCGCGCCGATGAAACCGCGAGCGGGCTGCCGGTTCTGCAGTAAGCTGCCGCCATGACCTCCCGGACATCTGAGCCGGGCGATGCGACAGATCTTCTTCGACAGGGATGAACGCCGGCCGGCCCGGCACCGGATCACCCGACAACCACCGCCATCCCGACCGCCAAGTTCCCGTCCTGCACGGCCCCGCTCAACCGGGGCCTTTGTTTTTTCCCGCCCCTGCCTCAGGAAAGAACGGTTTCTCCAGGGCCTCTCTTCTTGATGATTTCTTGATGCGGTCCCCCCCTCTTTTGAGCCTGCGTTGAGGCGCCTTCCGCTATGGTAGTGACAAGGAGTTCACGCGGGAGGACGGCCATGAAAATCTATTTTTTCGATTGCGTCACGGGCGTGTACCAGGGTGAGGGGTTCGAGGACGAAACAATGGCCGGCACGATTGACGGGGCCACGACCGTGGCGCCGCCGCCCTACGGCAGGGGGGAAATACCGGTCTACCAGTGCCGGAGCAGGACATGGACCGTGACGACGCTCCCGCAGAAGACGAAACCCCACCCCACGCCGGACTGAGGCTCTGCTCAGGTCGGACATGAAGCGGGCAGGACACTCGTCGCGCCTCGGCAGCAGCCACAATGCCTCACCATTACTTCCGGGGGCTTCCCGCACGAAACACGAGAGCCGGGACCGGCCCCCGCCGGCATCCCACCGATGTGATACACTTACTAGCGTTGTTCAATCCGGAGATTGAACCATGAACCTGTACGAATGGCTGCAGACCGTACTCTTTTTCACCCTCCTCCTGGTTATGGTCAAGCCCCTGGGCGCCTTCATGGCCCGGGTCTTCCAAGGGGAGCGAACCGTCCTGTCTCCCGTTCTCGTCCCCTGCGAGAACCTCCTCTACCGCATCTGCGGGGTGAAGCACGAGGAGGAGATGGACTGGAAGCGCTACGCGCGTGCCCTGGTCCTCTTCAACCTGGTCCTTTTTGCGGCGCTCTTTGCCATGCTGACGCTGCAGCACCTGCTCCCCCTCAATCCACAGCGGCTGCCGGCCTTCCCGTGGCCCCTGGCGCTCAACACCGCCGTCAGTTTCGTCACCAACACCAACTGGCAGGCCTATGCCGGGGAGCAGGCAGCGAGCTACTTCACCCAGATGGCGGGACTGACGGTGCACAACTTCGTCTCAGCCGCCAGCGGCATCGCCGTGGCGATCGCCGTGATCCGCGGCTTTGCCCGGCGGACGACCGCCCTGATCGGCAACTTCTGGGTCGACCTGACCCGCGCCACGCTCTACATCCTGGCGCCGATCTCCCTGATCGCCGCCCTTGTCCTGGTTTCCCAGGGGGTGATCCAGAACGTCAGCGATTACAGGACGGTGTCCCTGGTCCAGCCGGTCGTCCACGACACGCCGAAGACCGATGCCGGGGGGATTCCGGCCGTCGAACGGGTGACCGTGAAGGAGGTCACGATCCCCATGGGGCCGGTCGCCTCCCAGGAGGCCATCAAGGAGCTGGGGACCAACGGCGGCGGCTTTTTCAACGCCAACTCGGCCCATCCCTACGAAAACCCGACCCCGCTCACCAACCTGGTGGAGATACTCCTGATCCTCCTCGTCCCCGTCTCGCTCACCTACACCTTCGGCGCCATGGTGGGGAACACCCGCCAGGGATGGGCGCTGCTAGGGGTCATGCTCCTGATCCTGGCCGCTTCCCTCGCGGCGTTGCATGCCATGGAATCCGGCGGCAATCCGCTGGTGGCGAAACTCGGCGTCCACGGGAGCAACATGGAGGGAAAGGAAACCAGGTTCGGTCCGGCCGGAAGCAGCCTGTTCACGGTGGCGACCACCGGCACCTCCTGCGGCGCGGTCAACACCTTGCACGACTCGCTCACGCCCCTCGGCGGCATGGTCCCCCTCACCCTGATGCTTTTGGGGGAACTGGTCCCCGGCGGGGTCGGTTCCGGCCTCTATACCATGCTCGCCTTTGCGGTGATCGCGGTCTTCGTCTCGGGCCTCATGATCGGGCGCACGCCGGAGTACCTGGGCAAGAAGATCGAAGTGCGCGAGATGTGGCTGTCGGTCGTCACGGTCCTGATTGCCGGCGTCACGGTGCTGGTGCTTTCGGGGCTCGCCATGGTCACCCCCCAGGCGGTGTCGTCCATGGCCAACCCCGGCGCCCACGGCCTCACCGAGGTGCTCTACGCCTTCGCCTCCATGGCCAACAACAACGGCAGCGCGTTTGCCGGCCTGAACGCCACCACGAACTTCTACAACCTCCTCGGCTCGGTTGCAATGATCCTCGGCCGGTATGTGCCGGCCGTGTCCATGCTGGCCCTGGCCGGCTCCCTGGCCGGGAAGAAGTATGTTCCGCAGAGCCTCGGCACGCTTCCCACCGACAAGGTGCCCTTCGCCCTCTGGCTCACCCTGGTCATCCTGATCATCGGTGCTCTCACCTTTTTCCCGGCCCTCTCCCTCGGGCCCATCGTGGAGCACCTGACCGTGATTTCGTAAGGGCACGCCATGAAGTGCCCCTACAGGAGACACTGATGTCAAAACACTCAGCGCAACCGATATCGCTTTTCGACGCCCGGATCGTGCGCCCCGCCCTGGCGGAATCCTTCAGGAAGCTCGACCCGCGCAGCCTCTGGCGCAACCCCGTCATGTTCTGCGTGGAGATGGCCAGCGTCATCACCCTCGCCACCTTTGTCATGTCGCTCGCCGGTGTGGGCAGGGAACCGGCCTGGTTCACCGGCCTCGTCTCCCTCTGGCTCTGGCTGACGGTCATCTTCTCCACCGTTGCCGAGTCCCTGGCCGAGGGGCGCGGCAAGGCCCGGGCCGCCAGCCTGCGCAAGACCCGCACGGAGGTGACGGCCAAGCGGCTGGGCACGCCCGAATTCGGCAGCGATGTCACGCCGGTCGGCGCCAACCAGCTCCGCAAGGGCGACTGCATCCTGGTGGAGGCGGGGGAGCTGATTGCCGGCGACGGCGAGGTGGTGGCCGGCGCGGCCCTGGTGAACGAGGCGGCAGTGACCGGCGAATCGGCGCCGGTGGTGCGCGAATCGGGCGGAGACCGGAGTGCGGTGACCGGCGGCACCACGGTGACCGCCAACGCCATCATCGTCAGGATCACCGCCAACCCGGGGGAGACGTTCCTGGACCGGATGATCTCCATGATCGAAGGGGCCAGGCGGCGCAAGACCCCCAACGAGATCGCCCTGGAGGTGCTCCTGATCGCGCTCACGGTGGTCTTCCTGCTGGTCTGCATCAACCTGAGCCCCCTTTCCCTGTACAGCGTGCAGGCGGCCGGCCGGGGAACGCCGGTCTCCCTCACGGTGTTGACTGCACTCTTCGTCTGCCTGGCGCCGACCACCATCGCGGCGCTCCTGCCCGCCATCGGCATCGCCGGCATGGACCGGCTGTTCCAGAAGAACGTCGTGGCCCTGTCGGGGCGGGCCATCGAAGCGGCCGGGGACGTGAACGTGCTGCTGCTCGACAAGACCGGCACCATCACCCTGGGGAACCGGGAAGCCGTCGCCTTCGTGCCGGTGGGCGGGCATACCGAACAGGAGGTTGCCGAGGCGGCCCTGATGGCGTCCCTGACCGATGAAACGCCGGAAGGGCGCAGCATCGTGGTGCTGGCGAAGCAGAAGTACGGCCTGCGCATGGATGAGCTTCCCGCCAGTGCCGTGAACATACCGTTCAGCGCCGAGACCCGCCTTTCCGGCATGGATGCGGGAGGGAGGCACTACCGCAAGGGGGCGTCCGATTCGACCGTCGCCTTTGTCACGGGGCTCGGCGGCAGGGCCGTTCCCGGCGACCTGGCCGACGTGGTCGACAGGATCGCCCGCGCCGGGGCCACGCCCCTCGTGGTTTCCGTGGACACCGAGATCCTCGGCGTCGTCAACCTGAAGGACATCGTCAAGGGGGGGATCCAGGAACGCTTCCAGCAGTTGCGGAGCATGGGGATCAAGACCGTTATGATCACCGGCGACAACTACCTCACCGCCGCGGCCATCGCCGCCGAGGCCCAGGTGGACGACTTCCTGGCCCAGGCCAAGCCGGAGGAGAAGCTGCGCCTGATCCGCGAGAGCCAGGAGGCCGGCCTCATGGTCGCCATGACCGGCGACGGCACCAACGACGCCCCGGCCCTGGCCCAGGCGGACGTGGCCGTGGCCATGAACACCGGCACCCAGCCGGCCCGGGAGGCAGCCAACATCATCGATCTGGACTCGAACCCGACCAAGCTTCTCGACATCGTGGAGGTGGGGAAGCAGATCCTCATGACCCGGGGCAACCTCACCACCTTCAGCATCGCCAACGACATCGCCAAGTATTTCGCTATCATCCCGGCCATGATGATCTCGGTCTATCCGCAACTGGGCGCGCTGAACGTCATGCGCCTGGCAACCCCCCTCTCCGCCATCCTCTCGGCGGTCATCTTCAACGCGCTCATCATCCCGCTGCTGGTGCCGCTGGCGCTGAGGGGAACCAGGTTCCGGCCCATGCCGGCCGAGAAGCTCCTGATCCACAACCTCCTCATCTACGGGGTCGGGGGGATCGTGGCGCCGTTCGTCGGGATCAAGGGGATCGATCTGGTGGTGGGGATATTTGTGTGACAAGGGGGACGCAGCCATGAAGGACCTGAAACCCGCCATCCTGCTGGTCGTCGTCTTTACCGTCATCTGCGGCGGCATCTACCCGGCGCTCGTCACCGGCATCGCCTCGCTCGCCTTCCCGGGGCAGGCCGCGGGGAGCCTCATCATTGACCGGCACGGCCGCGAGATCGGTTCCGGCCTGATCGGCCAGCCCTTCTCCGCGCCGGAGTATTTCTGGCCCCGGCCCTCGGCCACCCCCGGCTTCGCCTGCAACCCGGCCGGTTCCGGCGGCTCGAACGCCGGGCCGACCAATCCCGCGTACCTGAAAACGGTGGCCGACCGGGTCGCGGCGCTCAGGGCCGCTGGCGTTTCCGGTCCGATCCCGTCCGACCTGGTCCAGGCCTCGGCCAGCGGGCTCGACCCCCACATCTCGCCGGAAGCGGCCCGGGCGCAGATTCCCCGCGTCGCCGGGGCCCGCGGCATGAGCGAGGAGGCCCTGGCCGGCCTGGTCGCCGCCCATACCGAGGGCCGCCAGCTCGGGTTCCTGGGAGAACCGCGGGTCAACGTGCTTGCCCTGAATCTGGCATTGGATACACTGATGCCATGAGCGACATGGACGACGAGAGACGCCCCTCGCCGGAGGCGATGCTGAAACTGGCCCAGGCCGAAGAGGCGGAGGGGGCGCGGGGAAAACTGAAGATATTCCTCGGCTACGCCGCCGGCGTCGGCAAGACCTACGCCATGCTGCAGGCGGCCCGGGAGCGCAGGCATGAGGGGCGCGACGTGGTGGCGGCCTACGTGGAATCCCACGGCCGGCCGGAAACCGATGCGCTCCTGGAAGGGCTGGAAATCCTCCCCGCGGCCCGGATCGAGTACCAGGGGGTCATGCTCCCGGAGCTGGATATCGACGGGGTGCTGGCCCGCCGGCCCCAGCTCGCCCTGGTGGACGAGCTGGCCCACACCAACGCCCCCGGCTCCCGGCACGAAAAGCGCTGGCAGGACGTGGAGGAACTCCTGGCGGCCGGCATCGACGTCTTTACCACGGTCAACGTCCAGCACTTCGAGAGCCTCAACGACGTGGTGGCGCAGATCACCGGCATCGCCGTGCGCGAGACCGTGCCGGACCGGCTCCTGGACCTGGCGGCGGAGATCCGGCTGGTGGACATCCCGCCGGAGGATCTCCTGCAGCGGTTGCGCGAAGGGAAGGTCTACGTGCCGGAGCAGGCCGCGTTTGCCGCGGAAAAGTTCTTCCGCCCCGGCAACCTGATCGCCCTGCGGGAGCTGTCGCTCCGCCGCACCGCGGTCCGCGTGGACGGGGAGATGCGGGCCTACATGGAGGCGCGGGCCATTCCGGGCCCCTGGCCGGCGGCGGAGCGGCTCCTGGTGAGCATCAGCGGCAGCCCGTTCAGCGAGCGGCTGATCCGGACCACCCGCCGCCTGGCTGACGAACTGAAGGCCCCCTGGTTCACGGTCTACGTGGAGCCCCCCGGCGACGGCAGGCATGAGCAGGAAAACCGGAAACGGGTCTGGAAGGATCTCCGCCTGGCGGAAAGCCTCGGCGCCCAGGTCGCCACCGTGACGGCCACGTCGGTGGCGGAGGCGGTCATCGACTACGCCCGCAGGCACAACGTGACCAGGATCGTGGTCGGCAAGCCGGCCAAGCCGCGCTGGCGCGAGTTCCTGCACCTGCCCCTGGTGGACCGGATCATCCGCCTGAGCGGCGCCATCGATGTGCACGTGGTCAGCTACGAGCCGGCCGAAGCCGGAAAGGGGGCGGTCCCTCCCGCGCAACGGAGGCCGATTCCCCTCACCGGCTACCTGGCGAGCCTGGCACTGGTCGTCGCGGCCTCCCTGGCCTGCCTCCTGCTCCGTCCCTTCCTGGCGCCGACCAACATGGTCATGATCTATCTGCTGGCAGTGGTGCTGGCCGCGCTGAGGCTCGGCCTCAAGCCGGCCATCCTCACGGCCTTTCTGGGGGTCCTGGCCTTCGACTTTTTCTTCATCCCGCCGCACCTGACCTTTGCCGTGGCAGACACCCAGTACCTGATCACCTTTGTCGCCCTGTTCACCGTGGGCGTGGTCATCAGCACCCTGGTCTCCACGGTGCGCGAACGGGCCGAGGCCGTGCGGGAACGGGAAGAGCAGACCGCCTCCCTCTACTACCTGAGCCGCGACCTGGCCGCCGCCGCCGACATCGGAACCCTCGTTGGGGCCGTGGTCAGGAACATCGGCGAGTCCCTGTCCGCCAGGGTTGCCGTGCTCCTTCCCGAGGGGGACCGGCTCAGGGTCGCCGCCGCCAGCAAGGGGCTCAAGCCCGACGTCAAGGAGATGGCCGTGGCCGACTGGGCGTTCCGCAACCGCCAGACCGCGGGCCAGGGGACCGAAACCCTCGCCTCGGCGGGGTTTCTCTACCTGCCGCTCCAGACCGCGGGCTCCATCCTCGGGGTGCTGGGGGTCAGGCTGAAAAACGATGCCGACTACCGCTCCACCCAGGTCCGCCGCCTACTGGACGCCTTCACCTCCCAGACCGCCATGGCCCTGGAGCGGGTCCAACTCTCCCGCCAGGCCGAGCAGGCCCAGATCCTCCAGGCCCGGGAAAACCTCGAACGGGCCCTGCTCAACTCCATCTCCCACGACCTGCGCACCCCGCTCGTCTCCATCACCGGCGCCCTGGACACCCTGCGGGACAAGGTCCACACCCTGGCCGACGAATCCCGGCTGGAGCTGCTCGACACCGCGTGGGAAGAGGCAGAGCGACTGAACCGCTTCGTGGGCAACCTCCTCGACATGACCCGCCTGGAGTCCGGGGCCATCAAGCTCAAGAAGGAGCTGAGCGATGTTCAGGACTTGATCGGGTGCGCCCTGGCGGCCCTGGAACGGCGGATCGGCGAGCGCGGGATCGACGTGCGCCTCCCCCCCGACCTGCCCCTGGTCAGGATGGACATGGTCCTGATGACCCAGGTGCTGGTGAATCTGCTCGACAATGCGCTGAAATATTCGCCGCCCGACAGCGGCGTGGAGATTACGGCCCGGGTGGACGGCGGCAGGCTCCGAATCGAGATGACGGACCGCGGCCCGGGCATTCCCGAGCAGGACCTGAAGCGGGTCTTCGACAAGTTCTACCGCATTGCGGTGCCCGAAGGGGCCCAGGGAACCGGGCTGGGGCTTTCCATCTGCAAGGGAATCGTCGAGGCCCACGGCGGCTCCATCCGGGCCGAGAACCGGGCCGGGGGGGGGCTCCGGGTGACCCTGACCCTGCCGCTGGCCATCGGGGCGAAGGAGGGTGTTTCCCATGGCCCATGAAGCGAGCGGCATCAACCGGCCGCGGATCCTGATCGTGGACGACGAAGCGGCAATCCGCCGCTTTCTCCGCACCGTCCTCGATGGGGAGGAGTTCTCGCTCCACCAGGCCGAAACGGGTCACGCGGCCCTGGCCGCGGCCGCGGCCGTCCGGCCCGATCTCATCCTCCTGGATCTGGGGCTGCCGGACCTGGACGGGGTGGAGGTCATCAGGCGGATCAGGGAGTGGTCGCCGGTGCCGATCATCGTGCTGTCGGTCCGGGAGCGGGAGGACGACAAGGTGCATGCCCTGGACGCCGGGGCGGACGACTACCTGACCAAGCCCTTCGGCATCGGGGAACTGCTGGCGAGGATGCGGGTGGTGCTGCGCCGCTCCATCCGGCAGGCGCCCGAACCGATCTGCCGGATCGGCGGGCTGGAGGTGGATCTGCCGCGCCGCCGCGTGACCGTGGACGGGGCCGAGGTGCAGCTCACCCCCACCGAGTACGAGCTGCTGCGCCTCCTGGCGGTCCACGCGGGCAAGGTCCTGACCCACAGCCAGATCCTCCGGCAGATCTGGGGGATTGCCCACCTGGAACAGCCCCACGTGCTGCGGGTGAACGTCAGCAATCTCCGCCGCAAGATCGAGCCCGACCCCTCGCGTCCCCGCTACCTCGTGACCGAGCCCGGGGTCGGCTATCGCCTGAGGGTCCAATGAACGGCGCGCCGCCGGCCGTCACGGGGGACTTGACCTGCCGGTGGAACGGAGCATACTATGGAGGATATTCATGCAGCCGAGATCCGTTCGCGAGAACGGATGCGGGGGACCCACTTTGGGGGCGTATTCCGGCAATGGCGCCGGATAGAGGACTTTCAGCCTCGAGCCCGTCAGCTAACCTCGTAGGCATCTGGAAGGGCACGACAGCGGTCTCAGGGCCGCCGGCGCCTGCCGGCGGCTTTTCCGTTTCCCGCCCCTTCACGCACATCATCCGGGAGGCGCGTACATGAAGACCGAAGCCCAATCCTACTGGGGCGGGATCATCAAATCCATGGGCCTGGTGTTCGGCGACATCGGCACCAGCCCCATCTACACCCTCACGGTCATCATGACCCTGACCAAGCCCGACGCGGAGCACGTGCTCGGCATCCTCTCCCTCATCGTCTGGACCCTCATCATCCTCGTCACGGTCGAGTATGCCTGGCTGGCCATGAGCCTGGGCCGCAAGGGCGAAGGGGGGACCATCGTCCTCAAGGAGATCCTGATCCGGCTGCTCAAATCGGGGCGCCAGGCGGCCTTCGCGGGCTTTCTCGCCTTCCTCGGCGTCTCGCTGCTCCTGGGCGACGGGGTCATCACCCCGGCCATCAGTATCCTCTCCGCCGTGGAGGGGATGCGGCTGATCCCCGGCCTGGAGGACCTGGCCCAGGGGGGCCTGATCCTGGTGGCCGCGGTCATCGCGGTGTTTCTCTTCATCTTCCAGTTCAAGGGAACGGACAAGGTGGCCGCTGCCTTCGGCCCCATCATGGTCGTCTGGTTCTCGGCCCTGACGGTGTCGGGGCTGGCCTCGATCATCGGCACCCCCACGGTGGTCCAGGCGATCAGCCCCCACCACGCCGTCCTCTTCCTCAAGCACAACGGCCTGGCCGGCTTTTTCGTCCTCTCCGAGGTCATCCTCTGCGCCACCGGCGGCGAGGCCCTCTACGCCGACATGGGGCACCTGGGGAGAAAGCCGATCATCCGGGCCTGGTACTTCGTCTTCTGCGCCCTGGTCATCAACTACCTGGGCCAGGGGGCCTTCATCCTGCGCAACCCCGAGGCCACGAACATCCTCTTCTCCATGGTGAAGAGCCAGGTGCCGATGCTCTACATCCCGTTCCTGCTCCTCACCATCTCGGCCACGATCATCGCCTCCCAGGCCCTGATCAGCGGGGTGTTCTCCATCGTCTACCAGGGGATCACCACCCGCATCCTGCCGCTGATGAAAGTGGATTACACCTCCACCCACCTGAAGTCCCAGATCTACATCGGCTCGGTCAACTGGTCGCTCCTGGTGGCGGTCATCTTCATCATGATCCTGTTCCAGCGGTCTGAAAACCTGGCCGCGGCCTACGGCCTGGCAGTCACCGGCACCATGACCATCACCGGCATCATGATGATCATGATCTTCTCCCGCACCACCAAGAAGTGGAAGGTGCCCATCGCCCTGGCCGTGACCGTCATCGACTTCGCCTATCTCATCGCCAACATGCACAAGCTGCCCCACGGCGGCTACTGGTCCCTGGTGCTCGCCTCCATCCCCCTGGCGATCATGGTGATCTGGACCCGGGGCCAGCGAGCCCTGTACCGCTCCCTCAAGCCCCTTGACCTGGACACCTTCCTCCTCTCCTACGAACAGATCTACGCCAAGGGGCACAACATCCCCGGCACCGCACTCTTTTTCGTGCGGGAAACCCACGTGGTGCCCCCCTACGTGATCCACTGCATCATCCGGAGCAACATCATCTACGAGCGGAACCTGTTCGTCTCCCTGACGCGGACCGACGAGCCCTTTGACGTGAGGACGAAGCTGACGCGGAGAATCGGCACCGGGCTCGATGCCTTCGAGGTCAACGCCGGCTACATGGAGCGGCTGGACATCGAGAAACTGCTCAAGAAAAACGGGGTCGAGGAAAAGGTCATCTTCTACGGCATCGAGGACATCGACACCGGCAACCCCGTCTGGCGGATCTTTGCCACCATCAAGCGCCAGAGCGCCAACTTCGTCCAGTTCAACAAGCTGCCGGTCAGCAAGCTTCAGGGGGTGGTGACGCGGGTCGAGATGTAGCCTGCCAGGTGTTCAGGAAGGTTTCAAAGGTCCGCCGGAGCGGAGCCCCCTCCCCTTCGACCACGTTGTAGAAGGCGCGCAGCACCGGCCGGCCGGTGCCGGTGAGGCGGGCGATGTCGATGGGGGTGGCGGCAATCACCAGGTCGCACGGCACCGTGTCGATGGTCCGGGTCAGGTCGGCCACCTGGGCGGGGCTGTAGCCCATGGCCGGGAGGACCGGCCCGATGTGGGGCCAGGCGGCATAGACCTCCCGCAGCGAGCCAGCCGCCCAGGGGCGCGGGTCGACCACCTCCGCGGCGCCGTACTGGCGGGCCGCGGCAAGCCCGGCGCCCGATGGCATGGAGCCGTGGGTGATGGTGGGGCCGTCCTCGATAACCAGCACCCGCTTTCCCCTGATCCGCTCCCCGTCCGCCACGGTGATGACCGATTCCGTCCGCACCAGCGCAGCCGACGGGTTCACGCTCCGGGCCGCCTCCTCCACCGCCGCCACGGCCGCCGGTTCGGCGGCATTCACCTTGTTCACCACCACCACTGCCGCCCGGCGCAGGTTCACCTCTCCCGGATACCAGGAAGTCTCGTGGCCGGGACGCAGGGGGTCAGCCACCACGATCTCCAGGTCGGGGCGGAAGAAGGGGAGATCGTTGTTCCCCCCGTCCCAGATGATGACCGCCGCCTCCTTTTCCGCCCGCCGCAGAATCCTGCGGTAGTCCACCCCGGCGTAGACGATGGCCCCGTGGTCCAGGAGGTGCTCGTACTCCTCCCGTTCCTCAATGGTGCACCGGAAGCGGTCCAGGTCGGCCATGCTCTCCATCCGCTCCACGGCCTGGGCGGCCAGGTCGCCGTAGGGCATGGGATGGCGGACCACCACGGGACGGATGCCCCGCTCCCGCAGGATATCGCAGAAGTAGCGGACCACCTGGCTCTTGCCGCAGCCGGTGCGCACCGCGCAGACCGAGACCACCGGGAGCCGGCTCGCGAGCATGGTGGCATCGGGCCCCAGCAGGGTGAAATCGGCCCCGCAGGCCAACACGCGGGAGGCCGTGTGCATCAGGCGCTCATGGGCCACGTCGCTGTAGGCGAACACCACCTGCTCCGCCCTGAGGCGGCGGATGAGCTCCTCCAACTGTTCTTCGGGGAAAATGGGGATGCCGCGGGGGTAGAGCTTTCCGGCCAGTTCCGCCGGGTAGCGCCGGTCGCTGATGTAGGGGATCTGGGTTGCGGTGAAGGCCACCACCCGGCAGGCCGGGTTGTCCCGGAAGCAGCAGTTGAAGTTGTGGAAGTCCCGCCCGGCCGCCCCCATGATGATGATCCGTTTCCGCTTCATGTCGTCCCTCCGGTTATCTCCGTCCCCGCCGTTCCCGCCACCGCGGCCCCGATCTCGTCCAGATGGCAGATGACGGCTCGCGTGCCGCCCCCCCGGACAAAGCGGACGGCCGCTTCCACCTTCGGCCCCATGGAGCCGGGGGGAAACTCGCCCGCCGCCAGCAACTGCTCCGCCCGCGCCGCATCCATCTGCCGCAGGAACGTCTCCCCTGCCGTGCCGAAGCCGGTGGCCACCCCGGCCACGTCCGTGGCGATGACCAGGGTATCCACCCCCACTTCCCGGCCGAGGCAGGCGCTGGCCAGGTCCTTGTCGATCACCGCATCCACCCCGTGAAAGGCGCGTCCCTCCCGGGTCACGGGGATGCCGCCGCCCCCGCAGCAGATCACGATGAAATCCATCTCCACCAGCCGTTGGATCTCGTCCTTCTCCACCACGGTCAGGGGCTCGGGCGAGGCCACCACCCGGCGGAATCCCCGGGGGGTGCTCACCATGGGCCAGGCGAAGCGCGCGGCCTCCGCCGCCGCATAGTAGGGGCCGATGGGCTTGGTGGGAGCGCGGAACGCGGGATCGTCCTCCGCCACCTGCACGTAGCTGATCAGGCTCACCAGGCACCGCTTCTCGCCGCCCAGGGCCAGGAGTTCGCTCTCCAGGGTCGATTCGATCATGTAGCCGATCTGCCCCTGGGTCTGGGCCACCAGGATCTCCAGGGGCATGGCCGGCACCTCGGCGCACGACTCCTGCTGCATGAGGAGGTTGCCCACCTGGGGCCCGTTGCCGTGGGTGATGATGAGCCGGTACCGGTCGGTCAGCCGGGCGATCTGCCCCATGGGACGCCGCAGGTTGGCGAACTGCTCCGCGCAGGTCCCCCGTTCGCCCGGGCGGATCAGGGCATTGCCGCCGAGGGCGACCAGCAGGATGGGCCGGTTCGGGCTGTCGGTCATGGGTTCTCCCCTGTGGTGATCTGCCTGCCGCGGCCCTTGCCGGGGCCCGGGCTTCATGAATGACTCTGGAATGGTACCACAGAGATCGGCCGGATGCAGGCCCGGCCATTGACAACCGCCCCGGCAGGGGCTTTACTTTGCCTGACGCTACCGAGATTTCCCCGGGAGGTATGGCCCATGACACCTTTTCCCGCCTATGTGTCCCCGGACTTCACCCGGCCCGACCTGGCCGCCGCGCCGCCGGTCCGCGTGGCCGAGGCCCCCGGCAACGGCGTGCTCCCCGCCGGGTTCCATGCCACCTCAAACTATCCCGAATACGTCCACCTGGGGGGCGGCCGCTGGCTCCTGGCAGCGGGAAGCAGGATGGACGCGGTGCTGGTGCTTGACGGCGACATGCTCAGGGTGGTGGAGCCCCGCCTGGTCAGGCGGGGCGACCGGGTGGCAATGGGGCGGACCGAGAACGGCGAAGAGGGGATCTACGTGCACACCACGGGGTTCGACGCCCCGGCCGGGGCAGGGGGCGGCAAGTTCACCTTCCGCAGCCGCGGCACCCGGGAGAGCCCCTTTTCCCGCTCCTATGACGAGTTGTACGACATCCTGCGCCACGACCGGGACCACGGCCACATTGTCTGGGTCCTGGGGCCCGCCGTGGCGTTCGACCGGGACAGCCGCGCCGCCATGGCCGGCCTGGTCGGGGCGGGCTACTGCCACGCGCTCCTGGCCGGCAACGCCCTGGCCACCCACGATCTGGAGGCTGCCCTGTTCCACACCGGCCTCGGCCAGGACATCTACACCCAGGCCCTGGTGACCGGCGGCCACTACCACCACCTGGACGTCATCAACGAGGTCATGCGGCACGGCTCCCTGGAGCGGGCCATCGCCGAGCTGGGAATTCGCGACGGGATCATCCGCGCCTGCCTGGAGCGCCGGGTGCCGGTGGTCCTGGCGGGCTCCATCCGGGACGACGGGCCGCTCCCCGACGTGATCACCGATTCTCGCCAGGCCCAGGACGCCATGCGCGCCCACGCCCGCCGGGCCACCACGGTCATCGCCCTGGCCACCCAGTTGCATGCCATTGCCGTGGGCAACATGACCCCCAGCTACAGGGTGTTGGATGACGGCACCGTGCGGCCGGTATACTTCTATATCGTGGACATGTCCGAATTCGGGGCCGACAAGCTGGCCAACCGGGGGTCGGGCCAGGCCCGGGCCATCCTCACCAACGTGCAGGATTTCATGGTCAATCTCTGGCACAACCTGAAGGGATGACCCTCCCCGGCCGGGCTTGTCACGGCACGGCCGTTCGTGGTAGCCTTATCTCCGATGGCGGCTCGTAGGCCGCCATCGGCATTCTCGGACCGGGAAGGACCACCATGAACCTGTCAGGTTTTCTCATCGACACCCACGCCCACATCGACGGCCGCGACTTTGCGGCCGATTTCGACGCCATGCTCTCCCGCGCCTGGGAGGCGGGGCTGTCCCACATCGTCACGGTGGGAGCTGACCTGGAGTCCAGCCGGGCCGCGGTTGAACTGGCCAGCCGCCACGAGCGGATCTGGTGCGCCGTGGGCATCCACCCCCACGACGCGGGGCGGGTGACCGACCGCTGCTACGACGAGATCAGGACCCTGGCCCAGGGAAACCCCAAGGTGGCGGCCATCGGCGAGATCGGCCTCGACTTCTTCCGGGACCGCTCACCCCGCGACGAGCAGGAACGGGTCTTCCGCCGCTTCATCCGGCTGGCCCGGGAACTGGCCCTGCCCATCGTGGTGCACGACCGCGACGCCCACGAGCGGGTCATGGCGATCCTGCGCGAGGAAAAGGCCCGGGACGTGGGTGGCGTGCTCCACTGCTTCTCCGGCGACCTGGCCATGGCCCGGGAGTGCATTGACATGGGTTTCCTGATCTCCATCCCCGGCACCGTCACCTACCCTTCCAACGAAGCCCTGCGCCAGGTGGTGCGCGGCGTCAAGGTCGAGCACCTGCTGGTGGAGACCGACTGCCCCTACCTCACCCCGGTCCCCCACCGCGGGAAGCGGAACGAACCGGCCTACGTGCGGCTCGCCGCCGAAAAGGTGGCGGAACTCAAGGGGCTCTCCCTGGAGGACGTGGGACGGATCACCTCCCTCAACGCCCGGCGGCTCTTCGGCATCGGGGAGAGCGACCAGGCGGCCCGGATCGCCTACCGGATCAGGAACTCCCTCTACCTGAACATCACCAACCGCTGCTCCAACCGCTGTTCCTTCTGCGCCAAGTTCGACGACTACACGGTGAAAGGGCATCACCTCCGGCTGGACCACGAGCCGGACAGCACCGAGGTGCTGGCCGCCGTGGGCGAGCCGGGGCCGGTGGATGAAATCGTCTTCTGCGGCTTCGGCGAGCCCATGCTCCGTATCGACCTGATCGTGGAAGTGGCGCGGGAACTGAAGAAACGCGGCTTCCGCATCCGCATCAACACCGACGGCCAGGCGAACCTGGTCCACGGCCGCAACGTCCTGCCCGAACTGCAGGGCCTGGTGGACTGCATCTCCGTGAGCCTCAACGCCGCCGACGCCGACACCTACGCCCGCATCTGCAACACCCCCTTCGGCACCAACGGCTTCACCGGCATCTGCCGGTTCCTGGAGGAGGCCCGGCAGTACATCCCCACGGTGGTGGCCACGGCCGTCACCGTGCCGGGCATCGACGTGGCCGCCGTGCGCGCCCTGGCCGAGTCCCTGGGCGTCGAGTTCCGGGAGCGCGAATATGCCGAGGTGGGGTAAGCCCCTCATCGGACGCCTCCCCCTTTTCGCATCCTCGCACGTGACCGTTGCCCCTCGCATTTCTGCAAACTCCATCGCGCCGGTGCGGCACACAACTCCAACCCCCTGATTTTAGAGCCGTAATTTCTCACCCCACCCCCCGTGCCGCCGGCCAACGGCTCCAAACAGGTATAACTGAATTTGCAGTTATGCAAAATCTCCCCAGCTCTTCGCAATGTTCCACACATTTTCACATCATTACAACATATTGTTTTTAAAACGATTTTTAAAATAAACAGAATTTTATAACAATGGTATGCAAGTTGCTCTATCTGAAACAAACGCACTTCGTTCGTCCACAGAGTCTGAACTCGTTCATAAGGAGGTAGCGCGATGTCGGAACAGGTCAAAAACAAGGGGTGGCAAGTAGCCCTCGCCGGCACCGGGATCAACCTGGCACTCGGCGTTCTCTACGCATGGAGTATCTTCAAGGGCGCCATCAAGACGTCCATCGAGAAGGGGGGCCCGGGGGCTTTCGACTGGAACCTGGCTTCCATCAACGACCCCTACGCGGTCTGCTGCCTGACCTTCGCCTTTGCCATGATCCTTGCCGGCAAGTGCCAGGACAAGATCGGCCCGGCCCGCACCGCCCTCATCGGCGGCCTGCTGGTGGGCATCGGCTTCACCCTCCTCTCCCAGAGCAATGCCTACATGGCATGGGTCATGGGCTTCGGCATCCTGGCCGGCGCGGGCTTCGGCTTCGGCTACTCCGCTGCCACGCCCCCGGCCCTCAAGTGGTTCCCCTCCTCCAAGACCGGCCTCATCGCCGGGATCGTGGTGGCCGGCTTCGGCCTCGCCCCGGTCTACATCGCTCCGGTTTCCAGCTATCTCCTGGGCACCGTGGGCATCCAGCAGGCCATGCTGATCTACGCCGCCGCCTTCGCGGTCATCGTCTGCGGCCTCTCCTTCTTCCTGGTCAACCCGCCGGCCGGCTACGTGCCTGCCGACGTTCCCAAGGCCGAGGGCGCGGCCAAGGCAGCCCCGGCCAAGCCGGCGGTCAATGCCACGGCCTCCGAGATGCTCCGTTCCGGCAAGTTCTACATCCTCTGGATCACCTACTTCATCGGCGCCGGCGCCGGACTCATGGTCATCGGCAGCGTGGCCGGCATCGCCAAGAAGAGCATGGGAAGCATGGCGTTCCTGGCAGTGGCGATCATGGCCCTGGGCAACGCGGGCGGCCGGGTCGTGGCGGGCGTCCTCTCCGACAGGATCGGCCGCATGGCGACGCTGCTCATCATGTTCGTGTTCCAGGCGGTTCTCATGTTCGCAGCCATCCCGGTCGTGAGCGCCGGTCATCCCAACGCCGTCCTCGTGGTGCTGCTGGCAACCTTCATGGGCTTCAACTACGGCGCCAACCTGGCCCTGTTCCCCTCCTTCAGCAAGGATTACTGGGGACTCAAGAACTACGGCCTCAACTACGGTATTCTCTTCACCGCCTGGGGCGTGGGCGGCTTCGTGATGGGACGCGCCTCCGAGATGCTGAACACCCAGACCGGCAGCTTCAACGCCTCCTTCATCCTGGCCGGCGCGCTGCTCACGGTGGGTGCCCTCGTCTCCCTGGCCCTGAAACCGGCAAAGGCCGCCACCCCGGCCACCGCCGCGGCGCAGCCGGTTCCCCGCAGCGACTTCATGGAGAGCTTCATGCGCGGCTGGGCCGACTTCCTCGGCTTCACCCCCTCCACCCCGCGCGGCATGCGTTAACCAAGCAGTCCGCACGGACGTATCCAGCACCAGTGAAGGCCCCGTTCCGGCGGGGCCTTCTTTTTTGTGATCACCGGTCAAATCCGTTGTCCCGGTGAATCAAACTGGCTATACTTTTCGTATTCATTAAACCTGAAAACAACAGTCAACCACGATCCCGGAACGCCCCATGTCCGACAAGGCACGCTGGCTTCTCATACTCTGCCTGGCGCAGATATTCATCATGCTGGTGTTCATCAACTACTCGGCCGTGCTCCCGCTGCTCAAGGCCGAATGGGGGATGAACAACACCATGGCGGGGTCGGTCTTTTCCGTCTACCAACTGGGCTACATCGCGTCGGGGGTGATCCTGTCGGCCCTCACTGACCGGCTCAACACCAAGCGGATCTTCATCGGCGCGGCCCTCTGGTCGGGAACGGCGAACCTCCTGTTCGGCCTCTACGCCCATGACTACGCCTCCGCCATGGTCCTACGCGCCCTGACCGGCATCGGCATGGGGGGCACCTACATGCCGGGGCTGAAGCTGGTGGCGGAGCGGTTCGAGCCGTCCAAGCGGGGGCGTGCCGTGGGGATCTACGTGGGGGCGCTGGTGCTGGGGGCATCCCTGTCGCTGGCGTTGACCGGGGCCGTGGCTTCGGTGGCGGGCTGGCGGGTTGCGATTCTCGTCTGCTCGGCCGGGGTCTACCTGGGCGCGGGGCTCTCCCTGATCGTCTTCCGGGGATACGAGCCGGTCCGGCACGTGACATCAGACCAGACCTTCCAGAAGGAAATCGTGCGCAACAAGCCGGCGTTTCTCATGATTCTGGGCTACGGCTCGCACATGTGGGAGATGTACGGCATGCGGAGCTGGCTGGCGCCGTTCTTTACGGCGTCGCTGGTGCGGCAGGGGATCGACCAGGGGGCGGCCACCGGCTGGGCTGCCACCGCGGCGGCAGCCATCGTCGGCATCGGCACCTTTTCCACGGCCATCACCGGAACCCTCTCGGACCGGCTGGGCCGGACCCGGACCATCACCCTGGTCATGCTCGGCAGCGCCTCCTTGTCCTTCCTCTTCGGCTGGCTGGTCAACGTCTCTCCGTACCTGGCCGTGGCCGTGGGGCTGGCCTACGGCTATCTCATCGTGGCCGAGTCGCCGGTTTTCTCCACCGGCCTCACGGAGCTGGTGGCCCCCGGCTACCTGGGGGCGGCCATGGGGCTCCAGTCGCTGGTGGGCTACTCGCTGGGCATGATCTCGCCCACGGTGTTCGGCTGGGCGCTGGATCTCTGCCGGGGGTGGGAGCCCTTGCCCGGGGTGAGCGGCGAGTGGGGGATCGCCTTTGCCACGGCCGGCGCGGGCGCACTCACGGGGCCCATCTTCATGTGGCTGCTGCGCCGCTGCCCCGAGAGCTCGCGCATGGCCGGAGGCCGAAGGTGAACCGGCTCTCCCTGTTCCAGAAGATCCTGCTGGCCATGCTGACCCTGTCGCTGGTGCCGCTGCTGGTCTCTTCGGCCATCCTGGCCCTGAACCTGGGCAACGTGCGGGAAACCCTTGCCGACCGGATCGCCGATGCCGCGGACCGGCAGGCATCCGAAAGCCTGCGCCTGCGGGCCGAGCAGGTGGCCGAGGGCATAGCCGGCTTCCTGCAGGACTGCGAGGCCGATCTGAAGCTCTGCGTCACCCTCCCCCGCACCCCCGGGATCCTGACCGCCTTCTACGAGAGCCGCCACGGCGAGGTCTGGCGGCGGGACGGCACCGCCGCGGCCCCCCGGGAGGTGCGGGAGTCGATCCCGCGCTACGCCTCCCTGGCCGTGATCGATGCCCACGGCCGGGAAACCCTGGTGATCCGCGAAGGGTCCATCGTGCCCGAAAGCGGGCTGCGCACCGTGGCAGATCCCGCCCGGACCGAGTTCCTGCGGGAGGATTACTTCCAGCGCGCCCGACAGTTGAAACGGGGCGAAATCATCGTGACGCACGTCACCGGCTTCCACGTGGGCAAAGATGAGCAACTGGCCGGCGCCCGGGAACCGGAGGACGCCTACGGCGGAAGGGAATTCCGGGGCGTGATCCGTTTCGCCACCCCGCTGTTCGACAAGCGGGGCCGGTTCGACGGGGTCATGGTCCTGTCCCTCGACCACCGCCTTCTGATGGAATTCTCCCAGCACATCAGCCCCGGCCAGAACCGGGCTGTGGTCTTCCCCTCCTACCGCAGCGGCAACTACGCCTTCATCTTCGACGACGAAGGATGGATCATCACCCATCCCAAGTTCTGGGACATCCGGGGGGTGGACGCCGACGGCATCCTGGTCCCCCCCTACACGAAGAACTCCCCCCCCGCCGACGTCGAGGCGGGCCGCATCCCCTTCAACCTGGACCACGCCGGCTTCATTCACCCCAACTACCCCCGGGTGGCCCAACTGGTGCGGGAGCGCCAGTCGGGCTACGTGGACATCACCAACGTGGGGGGGGCCAAGAAGATCATGGCCTTCGCGCCGATCCCCTACTCTACCGGCGACTACAAGCGCCACGGCATCTTCGGGGGGGTAACCATCGGCTTCCAGGCGGACCAGTTCCACGAAACGGCCCGGGCCGGCGCCGCGGTCATCAACCTCCAGCTCAGGGAACACCTGCGGCTCTCGGCCATCATCGTGGCCGCCACGTCCCTGATGGTGGTCATCTGCGCCTGGCTCCTCTCCCGGGGCGTCACCCGCCCCCTGGCCCTGCTGACCGACGGGGTCAGGCGGCTGGCGGGGGGCGAATCCGGCGCCACGGTGGAGGTGACCGCGCGCGACGAAGTGGGCGAGCTGGCAGACACCTTCAACCGGATGGCCGACGAGCTGGAGCTCCGCAAGAACAGGCTCCTCAAGACCCTGGAGGAGCTGGAGGAATCGCGGCGGCACATGATGGATGAGCGCAACTTCAAGGAAAGCGTTCTGGAAAGCATCTCCAGTGCCATCATGACGCTGTCGCCCGAGGGGCTGCTCACCTCCATCAATGGCACCGGCACGCGCCTGCTGGGGCCGGCAGCGGTCATCGGCGCCCCCTACCAGAAGGTGTTCAGCCAATGGAGCGATATGACCGGCCGGATCGCCGCTGCCCTGGCCGGCCGGCGCGAGTACGGACGCGAGCCGCTCGTGCTCGGGGCCGACGGCAAGGAGCGGCATTTCGAGGTGGGCTTCTTCCCCATCTATGCCGACCGTTCCGGCGGGCTCACCGTCACCATCCGGGACGAGACCGAGAAGGAGAGCTTCCGGGAGGAGATGACGCGGCTGGACCGGCTGGCCTCCCTGGGCAAGCTGGCCGCCGGCATCGCCCACGAGGTGCGCAACCCGCTCACGGGGGTGTCGCTGCTCCTGGACGACCTCCACGACCGGGCCGGGCTCGACCCCGAAAGCCAGGCAATGATGGGCAAGGCGCTCCAGGAGATCGAGCGGGTGGAGCGGCTCGTGGCCGGGCTGCTCAACTTCTCATCCCCGCCCAAGGCATTCCTGCGGGAGGCCGACCTGAACCGCGTCATCCAGGATACGCTCCTGCTCCTGCGCCGGGAGTGCGAGAGCCGGAACGTGGCGCTCGGCTTCGAGCCCGGCGACGTGCCGGTGTTCCGCATCGACGTGGAAAAGGTGCGGCAGGCCCTCCTGAACCTGGTGAAAAACGCCCTGGAGGCCATGCCCGACGGCGGGTCGGTCCGGGTGGCCACCGGCGTTGACGGCGACACTGCCGTGATAACGGTTGCCGACACCGGCCCCGGCATCGCCGGAGACGACCTGCCCCTCATCTTCGAGCCCTTCTTCACCCGCAAGGGGGCGGGCACCGGGTTGGGGCTCTCCATCACCCAGCGCATCGTCGAGGAGCACCACGGCAGGATCAGCGTGGAAAGCAGCGCCGGGGCAGGAACGACCTTCACCATCGTCCTCCCCAGACATGGCGTCTAGGACGCCTGTCGGACTCAGCAGGCTGTTGCAAAACGTTATGAGGAGGCCGGGATGCCCGGCGCACGAGAGCGAAAAGGCGAGGCATACCCATCGGTACGTTGAGCTTTTGAGCGAACGGCACCATGTGCGGAGCACATTGGACAGCCAAAGCTGCCCGAAGGACGAGGCCGTATGGCCGAGTCAGCACCGCAGACCGGCCCCGCAATAGTTTTTCAGGGCGGATCGGCTGCGAATCCGGTCGGGTGGTCCATATCCCGCCGCGTTATCGGTCAATAGAACAACTAGTGGCTCCAAAAATCAACGAAACCTGTCCTTGCCCAGCCGAATTTCCGCTATGATCTCCCATGTCCGGCAGGCTCCTCGTATCCCGTGTTGCCCGCCTGACGTGTTCCCTCTTTTTTTTTCGCTGCCGCCTCCGGCGCCCGGAACAACATTAACGTAACCCAAGAATATCATTAATCAAGTGTCACATGTTACACAAGTGTACGTAACAGAACTGTATCTCATGAAACAGGCCCGTATCCGTGCTGCCCCCGCCCGGCCGCCCCACCGGCGCCGCCAACCGCCTGATATTGCTCGCCGTACAAAAAAAATGCCCGGAGAATAAATCTCCGGGCCAATTGAAAGGAGCCTTCCCGCCTTGTCGTGTGGAGGGCTTTGTTATTTCATTAGCAACTATCTTACCACTCTGAACACCTGGATGCGGTTATTGTTCCTGTCGGCGATCACCACGTCGATGTCGTTCTCCTCGCTGATGCAGAGTTGCGACGGATAGTGGAGGAACGAGTTCTTCCAGCCCATGTTGAGCTGACGGCCCTGGAAGGAGCCGTCCTGGCCGAGGGTGACGACGGCATTGCCGGTCTGGTCGAGGATGAAGATCTTCCCCTGCTTGTCGGTGGCAATGCTGGAGGGGAACTGGAGATACTCCTTCATCCCGTCGGTCAGGGGCTTGAAGGCGGTTTCGCCGCGGGCGGCCGCATAGACCCTGGACGCCACGCTGTCCAGGAGAAGCGTGGTCCCGCTGGCGCTGACCGCCAGGTCTGAGATGAAGCGATACCCCTCGGGGAACGGCATCTGCGACTGGAAGGTGCCGGCCGCATCGGTGACGATGACCCGCGCCCCGAAGATGTCGAGGATATGGATGTTGTCCTTGTCGTCCACGCGGATGCCGCGGGGGGCGATGGCGGCCGGCGCCGGAACCCCCTTCAGATCCAGGTAGCCGGCAAAGCTCCCCTCGGGCGAGAAGTGGGCGATGCGGCGGAGCTTACCGTCGATGACCAGGATGTCCCCCTTGGAGGTCAACTGCACCTTGGTGGGGTACGGCACCTGCTCTGCCTTGATCTCGGTGCCGCCGCGCACCGAGCCGTTCTCGATGCTGTAGCTCAGCAGCCGTCCGCCGCCGGTGTCGGAAACCACCAGGTGCCTCTTGCCGCAGGCTATCCCCTCGGGGGCCTTCATGGTCCCCCCCTTCTCATCGTTGAACTCGGTAGTCAAGTGCTTGAGCTTGATGGCGTCGGCGCCCAGGGCCGGCGATGCGAGCGCTCCTGCAAGGGCAAGCATGGTTATGATCGTTTTTGCCATGGAATCACCTCTTGTACTGTTCGTGGCACTGGACGCAGAGGTCGCTGGTCTTGGGATAGTAGAGCATCTTCTTGAACTCGGTCCCGTGGGCGTCGTGGCAGCTCACGCACAGGATCGGGATGTTCTTGTTGCGCGGATCCCGGAACTTCTCGCCGATGGGGTGGGTCGAGTGGTGCGCCCAGTCGTGGCAGTCGGCGCAGAGTTCGATATCCAGCGACTTCCTGGTCAGGAAGAGGTAGTTGGATGAGTGGGGGTCGTGGCACGCCGTGCACTGGCCGTTCTTGACCGGCTCGTGGGGCGATGCCACCTTTTCCTGACGCTTCATGTTGTCCACGTGGCAACTGTTGCAGAGCACGGCCATGGGCTGGCGCAGGATGCCCTTCTGCTTGCCCGCGTGGGGGTTGTGGCAACTGAGGCAGCCCTGCTTGCTCAGCAGCGGGCCGTGGACCCGGTTCAGCCCGAAGGTGGTGTTGACCATGTCGTTATGGCAGCCGCGGCACAGATCGGTGCCGGTCTTCTTGGTGGCCAGCGGGTTCGGCGAGGTGGCCTCCTCGTGGCACTGGTTGCACATGCGGGTTGCCACCGGCTTGTGGACCGTGTTGTAGAGGATGCCCGGGTTGTCTGAGCCGTGGGGGTCATGGCACCCGGTGCAGCGGGCATTGGCCACCGGATAGTTCATGTGCTTCTTGGCGAACATGGGCCGGTCGGTCTTGTGGCAGCCCACGCAGAGCGGGATGATATCGTTCTTCAGCAGGTACGGGTTCTTGGCCGATGAGTGGGGATCGTGGCAGTTGAGGCACCCCTGGGCCACGGGCATGTGGCGGTACTTGACCTTGGACAGGGTGGCTCCCATCTCCTTGTGGCACTCGAAGCAGAGCTCGTTCCCACCCTTGAGCAGGTTCTCCTTGTTGGGGGCCGAGTGGGGATCGTGGCACTTCATGCAGCTCCCCTCGCCCACCACCTTGTGGACGCTCCTGGCGCCGGAGGGCACCACCGACGAGTGGCAGCGGTAGCAGACCCCGCCGTTATCGGCGGAGAGCAGCTTGCCGTGGGTCGAGGTATGGGGGTTGTGGCAGCCGGTGCACTCCCCCTTTTTCAGGGGGGTGTGCACGAAGGGCTTGGACATCTTCTCCTTGAACGCCGCGTGGCAGTTGAAGCAGAGCTTGCCGGTGGCATCCGGCTTGAGCTTGAATTTGAGCGCGTTGTCCTGGGCGAGCGCAAAGGATGCGCCCAGAATGACAAGCACCGCGCAGAGCGTGTAAAGATATGTGCGATATGCGTGCATGGGAGCTCCTTTTACTGTTTTCCTGTCACGTGGCAATCAGAGCACGAACGCGAAGCAAAGGGGGCGTGCATCACCTTCTTGAAGAACTTCGGGTCCTTGGAACTGTGCGGATCGTGGCAGTTCATGCAGTTCATCACCGTGGCGGAGATCCCCAGGTGAGCGTCCGCGAACGGCTTACGGTCGTAGGAGTGGCACTGGCCGCACAGGGTGACGAGCTGTTCGGTGAGCAGCGAGGGCTGGCCCGCGTTGTGGGGCTTGTGGCAGGTCTGGCAATCCTGCTCCGCAGGCGTGTGAACCTTCTCGCTGGCAAACCGCTCCTTGGTCCCCTTGTGGCAGGACACGCAGAGGTCGGTCCCCTGGGCGAGCAACAGCTTGTTGAGCTTCGCCTTGTGGGGGCTGTGGCACTTGGTGCAGTCCCCTCCCCGGAACGGGGCATGGGAGCTCTTGGCGGCCTTGTCGCCCTGCGCCAGTGACGTGTGGCAGCCGAAGCAGAGCTTCGCCTCGTTGTCCACGATCATCCCCCGCACGTTGCTGCCGTGGGAATCGTGGCAGGTGAGGCACTGGCCGCCGTTGAACGGCATGTGGCTGGAGCCGCCCGACTCGGCCTTCATCAGGTCCGCGTGGCAGGGGGCGCAGAGCTGCGGCACGGTGTTCTTGAGCAGGTTCTTTTCGGCCGAGCCGTGGGCGCCGTGGCACGATACGCAGTCGGCGTTCATGACCGGCTTGTGGGTGAAGGTCTTCTTGAATTTGGTCTCGGCATCGGTGTGGCAGCCGTAGCAGACCGTATCGGCCCGCTCCTTGAGCATGGCGGCGAAGTTGGTGCCGTGGGGGTCATGGCAGGAGCTGCAGTCACCGCCGTTGAAGGGCACGTGCTGCACCTTGTTCTTGAGCCCTTCCTTGGTCTTGGCGTGGCACGAGTAGCAGAGATCCGAGCCGGCCAGGGTGAGCAGTCCCTTGTTGGGAGCCGCGTGGGGCCGGTGGCAGGAGAGGCACCCCTTCTTGTCGCCGGTGATGACCTTGTGGGGCACGGCAACGCGCAGGTTCTTGTCCTTGTGGCACTCGAAGCAGAGGTTGTTGCCGTCGGCCGTGAGCAGTTTCGCGAACTCGGAGGTGTGGGCCCGGTGACAGGAGAGGCAGTCGCCGCTCTTGAACGGCGCGTGCTCGACCACCCCGCCAGCCCCCTTGAGCATGGCCGCATCGTGGCACTGGTAGCAGAGCTCGCTCCCCTTCTGGGTCACCCCGAAGGGCTCGGGCCCGCCGGCCGGATTGTGGCAGCCGTCGCAGCCGCCCGTGGCAACGGGGTTATGGGCGCTGGAGCGGAGGAGCTTCTTGCCGGTGGACGAGTGGGGGTTGTGGCAGATGGTGCAGCGCTTGTTTTCCACCGGATAACCGCCGTGGGCCTTCTTGAAGCTGCCGGCGCCGCTGTCGTGGCAACCGAGGCAGATCTTCGGCTCCTTGTCCCTGAGGAGGTTGTCCTCGGTGGAGCTGTGGGCCGCGTGGCAGGAGCCGCAGCCCTTTTTCGTGATGGCGCCGTGGATGGTCCCCTTCTCGTAATCCTCCTTCTTGTGGCAGACGTAGCAGGACTCCGGCCCGTCACCCTTGAGCAGGTGCGGGGTGGTGGAGGCGTGGGGATTGTGGCAGAGGGTACATTTCCCCTGGCGCAGGGGGGT
Organism: Geobacter sp. PheSNFMC; assembly: GCF_059620965.1. Classification (NCBI taxonomy): domain Bacteria; kingdom Pseudomonadati; phylum Thermodesulfobacteriota; class Desulfuromonadia; order Geobacterales; family Geobacteraceae; genus Geobacter; species Geobacter sp. PheSNFMC. The sequence continues at coordinate 12,015 of NZ_JCAMRN010000033.1, read as the reverse complement.
GTGCACCTTGGGCTTGTCCAGGCCGATCTTGTCCCGGCCGTGGCAGTCGAAGCAGAGCTGGTTGCCGTCCTTCTTGAGCAGCAGCTTCGGCACGATGCCGTGGCGCAGGTGGCAGTCCTCGCACTTCTGCTCCTTGACGATGGTGTGGATGTACTTCATGGAGAGGTACTTGTCATTGAACTTGCCATGACAGTCGACGCATTCCTTGCGGGCGAACTTTTTCGCCGCCTGCGCCGGGCTCTCCGACAGGTGAAGAATGAGCCCCCCCACCAGGAGGGTCACCACCAGGAATAAGAGTTGTCGTTGTGCATGCACGGTGCGCATAGCTCCTCCAGTCCGTTAAAACTCGGCGAAAATCTTGACGTCCGACGCCTTCCTCAGCTTGTCCGCCCACTCAACGATCAGCTTGTTGAGCTGTTCCGACTGGACGTTCTTCCTGATGGCGGCCTCAACCTCGGGGAAGGGCTGCACCTGCTCGGGGATCACGTTGCGGACCAGAATGACGTAGTTGAAGCCGTTGGGATCCGAGTAGACGCGGTATTCACCGGTCTGGGCACCGGTGATGACCTTGTTCAGCCCCTCGGGCAGGGTCTTGAGGGTGACCGGCACGTCCTCGAACTGGATGACCCCGGCGGCCTTGGCATCCACGTGGCCCTCGGCGTTCTCCTTGAACCACTTGAAATCCATGCCCTGGCGCAGCTTTTCCGCGGCGGACTGGGCCGCGTTCTGATCGTTGAAGGCAATGCCGTCCAGCACCACCATGATCGGGTAGGAGTACTCGGACTTGTGCGCCTCGTAGTAGGCCTTCAGCTCATCCTCGGTTACCTTCACGTCCGGGCGGATGACCTTTTCCACGAAATGGCCGAAGATCACGGAGTCCTGGTAGTCGGCGACCTTGTCCAGGTATTCCTTTTTCTTGTCAAAGCCCTTGTCGCGGCCCTCTTTCTCAATGGCCCGCGTTGCCAGGATCTCGAACAGCAGGGAGTCCTTGGCCTTGTTGACCTTCTTCTGGTCGATGGCCATGTCCACCCCGTGGTAGAACTTCATCCGGATCGCCTCGGCCAGGTCGGCCACGGTCACCGGCTTCTCCCCCTTGATGGTGGCCAGGGGGCGCTTGTCCTCCAGGAATTTGGTGAATGCCGCCTTGTCCTTCTCGAAATCGAGCGACTTGATCAGCTTCTTGTCCTGCTTGAGATGCTTCTCGATCAGGTCGGAGCGGTATTTTTCAAGGGCCTTGAAGCGGGCCGCGGTGAGCACTTCCTTTTCGGCCTTCTCCTTCAGCCTCGGGTCGTCGGAATGCTTCACGGCATCGAGCCGGAACAGCATGGCCCCCTTCTGCATGTCGATCACCGGGCCCACGGAGCCGGGCTTCAGCGAATCGATGATCTTCACGATATCGGGGTGGATGTGCTCGTACCTCAGCTTCTCATTCTGCTTGGCCTCGGCGCGCTTCTCCTTGACCTCCGCGGCCATCAGATCGTCAAAGGACGTGCCGTTGTCCAGGGCCTTGCGGGCCTTCTTGGCATCCGCCTCATCCTTGAAAATGAGGGTAGAGAACGTCCACTCCACGTTGAGCTGGCCGTAGCGCTTCTCCACCTCCTTGGGATCGGGCCGCATGTCCTTCACGTGATCCTTGAGCACCATTTCGCGCAGGAGTTTGCGGGAAAAGGTATCGATCATCTCCTTGGGCTGCTCCTGCTGGTCAAGGCCGATGTTGCGCCCTTCCTGGATGATGAGCTTGGAGGTGATGATCCGGTTGAGGATATCCGTAAAGTTCCGGCGGGGGGCCTGCGTTCCTTCCGCCATCCCCTCGTGTACCGTTTCAAGGGAAGCATTCAGGTCGTTGACGGTGATCGGCTCGTCGTTGACCGTTGCCACGGGGAATTCGGCAAACAGCGGCGAGAACAGGGGCACCTTCACCCTGATCGTCATCACGTCGGCCGATGCCGGCGCGGCTTCCACGTTTTCCGGCTTTGCCGTAGAGCCGGCATATCCCGCCACCGGAGCTCCCGCGGCAATGCATGCTACCATCAGCGTAACCAAAGACTTCTTCATCAGACTCCCCTTTCTCTCCATGCAGGTTGTGGCCGCGCCGGGCACTCCGCTCCGGCCGGCCGTCAGGACGATTGGCACTACGAAATTCCTACGGGCTCATCAATATCCGTTCGAGCTCTTCCGGGCTCATCCGCGGCGGCGTCATCTTCACTTCGCGGGTATCCTCGACCATGACCCCCAGCAGGGCCCTCATCATCCCCTCGGTCAGGACATTGGCGGTGGAGATCCTGCGCCAGTCGTAGAAGAAAACACCGTCATCCCCGGTGTTCCTGCTCTTGGTGGCCCAGACCACCATCTTGCTGGAGCGCTCCAGCAGTTGCAGCGAAAAATCCACCCTGGGCCGGCCGGAGCCGCTGGGCATGTCCCGGTACTCGAAGACCCGGCCCGTGAGGATGAAATCGGTTTCCAGGTTGTTGGCCAGCAGGTCCGCCGCGGGCAGGGAAATGCCGTTCTGCATGATGATCCTCATGGCCAGCATCTTGCCCCGGATGACCCCCGGCTCGAGCACGGACAACAACTTGGACGACGCCAACTGCTTCACCACGTGCAGCACCATGATCTCCCCGGCATAGGTGCGCTCGCTCTCGTTGAAGAACGGCAGGACCGCCACGCTGTAACGGCGCTTGGGGTCCAGCGCCATGAAGCGGTACGCCTCCTTGGGCCGGAACCGCCCCTCCCAGCCGGAGGGAGGAACCGCCTTCCCGGCCAGATTCTGCAGCATCGACCCGGACAGGCGGTCAAGGGCCCGGTTCCACAGGACCGACGGGTCTTCCACGATGCCGATCCCCAGGATTCCCGGGGCATCGTCCCCGGCCATCCCCACGCTGTCCATCCAGAGGATCTCCGGCTTTTCCCCGGTGGCAACGAGGCGGGCAACCAGGGACACCTTGGGGGGGCTCACCTCGCTGTAGTACTCCAGGGTCATGATGAGCACCGCATCCACCCCGGCCCTGGCCTTGAACGCGGTGGCCGTTTCCAGATCGAGGCCGCCGGTGTAGCGGATGCGCTGCTGCTCCATGAACCGCCGCAGATCCGCCTCGTCCATGATGCGCATCCCGCTCTGCCGGAGCCGCTCCGTAATGCCGCTGCGCATGGCCGCCAGGGGCGCGTCGGCGCCGCTCAGGTCCTCCATTGGGTAGACCGCCACCAGCGGCCCGTCCGTCTGGCCGGCCTCCACGGGAAGCCGCGCGCATCCCGCCGCCAGGAGAAGCAGCACCAGCGGCAGCAGTGCGAGCAGTCTATTGGAACAGCTTCGAAATGAGATCATCGACCGCTTTCTCAGTCACATCGTTGAGGGGCCTGCCGCCGCCGCCGAGAAGGCGGTCAGTGAACCCGATCCCCCCCTCCGTGGCCGATGCGGACCAGACGACCCTCCCGGTCTGGGCCTCCATAACCTGGAGGCTCAGGGAGATCACGTCGGCCATGGACGAGCCCGAGCGGACGTCGCCGTACTCCCGGACCATGCCCGTGATGACCGCGTCGGCCTTGATCATCTTGGCCAGCTTCACCACCTCCTCGGGCGTGGGGGCGGTGGGGTTCATGACGCCGGCCACCCCCGTCACCCGGCTGACCTCGCCCACGGGGATGACGTACAGGGCCCCCGTGGCCAGCAGCTTGGTGTTGAACACGTCCCGGACCCGCTCCGCGGCCTGGGTATCCTTGGACAGGTTGCCGAAGGGCATCACGGCCACGCTCTGGATCGACCCGAAGTCCATGTTGGGGTCCCGGAAATGCTCCACGTGGGAACAGCCCTGCATCAGCAGGAGCGCGACGAGGCCGAAGATTCCGCAGAATGCCCGTATCAGGGCGCCGGTGTGGGTGACGAATCGTGATCTCATATATGCCCTCTCTCCGTGGAAGTCAGAACGCGAATCTCAGGGTGCTGCTGAAGGTGCGCGAGTCGGACGACTGGCTGACCGACGTGCTCTTCAGGTACAGATAGGACACATCCAGGTAGGAACCGCCCCGGATGTTCCAGCGCAGGCTCGGCACGATGGTCCGGTCCTTCTGGTTGGCGGACGAATTGTACGCCTCGTTGTAGGAAAAGCTCAACTGCAGGGCGCCGTCCCGGAACGGGGACCAGGTTCCGCCGATGTTCCGGGTGGTGACCATGTCCTTGTTCTTTTCCATGATGACGCCAAAGGCCCCGAACAGGTAAACGGAGCGCAGCGGGTTAAAGGCCGCCGACAGGTCGCCGCGGTGGGTGAAGGTGGAGTTGTCGGGCAAGCCGCCGCCGGTCTGATCGGTCATGTTGCCGGAATAGCTCACGTTCACCGTCAGGGTCGAGTGGGGCAGCAGGGTGAGGCCGAAGGTGATGATGGTGGTATTGGTCTTCTGGCCCGACTCGGCGGTGGCCATGCTGTAGCCCCCGTTCAGGTTCACGTCCACTCCCCGGTAGAGGGTGGCGCTGTTGTTGAGGAACAGCGAATTGGTGTCGCTCTTCCTCCCCGCGACCTCCTCGTTGCGGCCGCTGAAGACCAGGCTGTGCATTAGCGTGGGGAGCGGGGTGGCCGTCAGCAGGGTGCTGTAGATGTAGGAGACGCGGGCGCCCTGGTTCTCCTTGGAGTCCTCCCGGGCGAACCGGGCGCTGGCCGAGAGGTACTGGTTGAACCGGTGGCTCGCGGAGAGGCCGTTCGACAGGATGTACCGGGAGGTGGAGATGAAATCCGAGTCGCTCCGGTCGTAGTAGTAGCTCAGTTCGTAGTTCAGGTTCGGGTTCTCCAGAATCCGCACCCGCATGTTCGTGTCGAGCACGTGGGAAAGCTGGGTCGTGGTACGCCGCTGCACCTCCTCGAACTGGACGAATGCCTCCAGTTCGGTCACCTGGATGTCGGTCAGGTTCGCGGTGGGGTCCCTCGACGAAACAGTGCCCAGGGGCAGGGGCGAGGTAACGACCTTCAGGTACCGGGAGGTGGCGCCGGAAAAGCTCAGCTCGTAGAACCAGCCGGTGCCCGCCTCGTTGCTCCTGAACGGGGCCGTGGGCAGGAGCTGCACCAGGGTCCAGTTCAGGTTGTCGCTACTGGTGTAGATCGTCCAGGAGAACCGGTTGTCGATGTCCGGGGGGAGGTCCGTGTTGAGCCAGACGCGGATGCGGTTCACGGACACTGCGCCGCCGAAATCGAAGCCCAGGTTCCGGGGCCTGATGTCGCCCCCCACCGGCTGGATGCCGATATTGACGGCGCTCCCCGTGTTCAGGTTCCCGTCCACCAGCGCCGGGTTGGCGGCCAGGGTGACCAGCAGGGGCGTATCGGTCAGGGCCGACAGGCCGGCCGTGGGAAAGAGCCGGAACAGGGCGCTGTTGGTCTCCTGGGACGAGATGTTGTAGTTGGCGTACAGGGTGACCCGGTCCTGCCAGAACTGATCGTTGTAGGTCACCCGGCCGGTGTGGGTCAGGACCGTGGCGTTGTTCCGGGTCAGGTTGTCCGTGGCATCGGTGTAGAGGCCCTGGTAGTTCAGCTCCAGTTGATCCACCGGCTTGTAGCGGGAGCCCAAGTTGTACGAATTGAGCACCACGTCCTGGAACGCCCGTTCGGAATCATAGGAATTGGTCCGCGTGTAGAGGAACTCCAGGGAGGGGAGCCCCTCGGGCCTGAGGCTCAGCTTGGCGTTATAGTTCTCGTGGATGATGTTGGACGAGCCGACCCCCTCGGTATCGGCGATCTCCTGGCGCCGGTTGTAGCCGAGCCCCGCGGAATAGAGGGGGGTGCCCAGGGTCAGGTCCAGGAAGGGGCTCACCTTCAGCAGGGTGGTATCGAGCTGGGTGTCGTTCAACTCCGCACTGGTCATGGTGTAGTCAACGGTGCCGCCGCCCGTGAAGCGGAGGGTCGGGTAGAGCATCCGGTCCAGGGACAGGTTGTAGCGCTGAAGGATCGAGCTGCTCTTGGTGGACGTGGTCACGTTGCCGGCATCCGTCGACTGGGTATCGGACGTGACGTAGCCCAGCTCCAGGAACCCCCGGAGCCCCTCGGCCCCTGCCGCGGCCGGAAGCAACGCGGCCGCGAGTGCCGCTGCCGCCATGACCCTCCGGAGTATCCGCATCCCGTTGCCCACGCTCCGCCTTACCTTTCGCCCGCCACGACCACGCGGTAGGGCTCGTCGCCCACGTCGATCTGCGCGACCTCCCTCTTGCCCACCAGGCCGATGAACTGCAGCCGCTTCGAGCCGGAGAGGAGGGCCAGGAGATTGTTGTGCTCGCCGTCGATGGTCAGGTACGAGGGGCTGCCCCCGCCGGTGATGAAATTGCCCGGAAGGAGCGAGAAGGGGTCGAAGACGTCGATCACGGAGTCGCCCCGCTTGGCGATATAGATCTGGTCGGTAGAGGTATCGATCTTGATCGTCCGCGCCCCCATCCCCACGTAGACCCGCTTGGCCGTGCTCCGGGTGGTGAGATCGATATCGACCAGGTAGGGGGAGAGCTCGTGGATGACCAGCAGCCGGTCGCCCCTTCGGTTCAACTGCGCCCAGAGCGGCGAGGTTTCGGTAGGCAGCGTGGCGACCACCGCGCGCCGCGCGATGTCAACCACCGACACCGAATTGGACAGGGTATTGAGCACGTAGGCCGTGCGTCCCAGCCGGTCCACGATCACGGCGCCGGGCCTGCTCCCCACGATGACCCGAGCCAGTTCCGACTGGGAGGCCGGGTCCACGAAGCTGAGCGTATTGGAGCCGCTGTTGGAGACCAGCAGGGTCCTGCCGTCGGGGGTCAGGGCCAGTTCGGCCGGGGCGTCGCCGATGCTGAGGCGGATGCGGGTCAGGGAATAGTCGGCCATCAGGTCGATGACCTCCACGGCGTCGTCGCCCGACAGGGCCACATAGGCCCGCCGCGCCGCCTGGTCGAAGACGATGCCGGCCGGGGCCCGCCCGGTCTCGATGAACTCCGTGACCCGGGCCTCCCGCTTGTCAAACACCGCAATGGTGTTGGCCCCCTTGTTGGTGACGAAGCCCGTGAGTCCCCACAGGGGCCGCCCGGGGATTTCGGCCTTGAAGACCGGCGAGAAGCTGAAGCGCTTGCTGACCGATGCCTCTTCATCCAGCGTGAGGGAGACGAGGACCGCCTTCTGGGGCTCCACCACGAAGGGGAACTCGATCATGACCGGCTTCTCGGGCGGCAGCAGGGCCATCCGCCCCTCGTCGGTCTTGATGCCCGCCCCCGCAATCCGGAACGACAGGCCGCTGTACCGCCCCCCCGGCAGGATCGCCGACCCCAGCATCCGCTGCCACTTCATGGTGGCGGGGGTCGCCTCGGTCAGCCTGAGGGTGAGGGGTATCTCCGTGCCGTCGTTTTTGATCGCCGAAACCCCCGCCACGGTGAAATCGAGCCGGTTGGCGTCCCGGGGGAAGGGCTCCAGGTAGAGGAACAGCTCACCCTCGGCGAACAACTGGGGCTTGGCGACGACAACGGGCGCGTGGCAGCCGCTGCACGCCAGCACGGCGAGCACGGCGGCCCACAGGACGATGAGGAGGGCTGTCCCGCGGGACGTCATGCGCTTGGGAGGATTCTCGTTCATGGTGCTCCCCGATCCCCTAGCCACGGTCATGGCACGGACGTGTGGCATTTGGTGCAGAGCGCCGCCTGCTCCGGCGAGAAGAGCGACGCGGGCCGGTCATAGTACGCCCTGAGGGCTTCCATCTCGCTGCGGCCCTGGCCGTAGGGCTGGTAGGCCTCCCCTTCCTGGGAATACTTGCCGCTGTAGGTCACGTAGGGCGTCTTGGTGTTCCAGCGGGTGGCGCCGTCCCAGCCGCTGGCGTGGGCCCGGTGGCAGGTGAGGCACATGACGCGCGGGGTGCCGTCCGCGGTGCTGGGCCCCTTGGTGGGGGTGGCCGTCACGATGTTCCGCAGCAGGGCATAGTTGTTGGTCCCCGCCTCGAAGGGGACCAGCGACAGCCAGGAGGTGGCCTCCACGCCGGACAGATCCCCGGTCTTGATGTAGCGGTTGTAGTAATCCACCATGACGCCGCCCAGGGGGGCTTCGGTGCCGGCCGGGTGCACCAGCCCTCCCCCGCTGCCGTCCCGGTGGATGTTCGGGTGACAGTTCCGGCACCACTCGGACATCCCCTGGCCGTAGGCCACGCGGGTCGCGGTGGTGCTCTCGCTCCGGTTGTAGTCGGCCGGGGCCACCGCGGCCGGGGGCCCGTTGATGAAGGAAAAAGCCGGTCCCAGCGATTTGGGGTAATAGCCGTTCCCCCCCAGGAGCCGGTAGGCGCCCACGGCCATGGCGGCATCGGGCTCGGCGCCGGTGGCGTAGCTCCCCGAACCCCGGATCGGCTTGCCCGTGACCGCAATGGAGCCGTCCTGGTCGCGGCGGTAGCGGCCGTGGGGGTCGTGGCAGGCAACGCAGGACAGGCTCGCCGCCGGATAGCTGCCGCCGGGGGCCGTCATCTTCAGGGCATCCTGGAGATAGCCGTAGTCCCCCGCAACCACGTTGTGGCCGTGCCGGTCCCCCTCGCTGTTCGAAAGCGTCGAGCCGAAGGCCGGAATCCAGGTGTAGGACTTCCTGAGCCAGCCGAAATCGCCGCCCGGCCCCAACTGCTTGGGCGGAACGCCGAACGGCATCTCGGACCCCGGCGTGCTCACGTGATAGGAGGTGGGACCCACGTCCCCCGCCTTCTCATGGCAGTTCAGGCAGGTGGAGCTGGAATCGCCCCCCTTCAGGAGATACCGGTTGCCCATGCCCGCCGGCCGGCCGTTGGAGGCCACCGCGAAGCCCCCTTCCGAGTTGTGCATGGTGTGACACCCCTCGCACTCGCCCGCGCCCCCCTCGTGAAAGGCGAGGGAACGGCCCCCCGTGGCCGGCAGCAGTGCCGGCAGCAGGACCAGGAGCGCAAGTATGGCCTTGGGTGTTTTCACGCCGATTCCTTAATGGGCCGTCCCTGGGCCGGGTACGGGTTGCCGTGCTGCCGGCCCGTCATGGTCGCGATGATTTCGCGCATCCTGCGGACGAATACCGCCTGGTCCGGAAGCGGCTTGCCGCGCGCCTCCGCCCCGGTCAATTCCTCGTTGTAGGCAACCCGGACAGCCTCCATCACCTCGGCGGCCAGCCTTTTGGCCGAACCGTCCCGTTCCCTGCCGTTAATATCCGCCTGGCCGATGATCACCCGCTCGTCGCTGTCCACGAAATCAACCACCGTCAGCTCACGGCTGACGCGGCTCATGACCGCGGCAACGTTTACGACGACCCGGCGACCAGATTCATCAAGCAAGGCCAGTGCCAGTTGATCGAGCGGCTGCGGACTGCTCGCCATTTCCTCCAGGTATTCGTTGCGCAGGAACCGCCACGGGGCGAACGAGGCATAGTTCCGTTCCAGCGCCGAGACCAGGAGACCGAACCGGGGCGAATCGTACCGCCCCCCCAGGAAGATGGCCCGGGCCTCCAGGGCCAGGGACGCGGCACGGTCGAGCGTCATCCAGCGGTTCTCCCGGGCGAGCCGGTCCGCCGGGGACACGGTTTCGTCCAGGTAGGCGAGAACGCTCTCCCGGTGCCGGGCAAGGGCGTTCACGTTGACCTCGGGCAGCGAAGCCTTGCCGGTGGAGCGGGGGACCGAGAATTCGAGATAGAGGTTGTCGTCCGTGTTAATTCTACCGGTGCGGCTGAACCTGTCGGCACCCGCCGTGCCCATGACGAAGAAACTCAGCAGATCGGTGGCGCTCCCCATCTGCACCCGCTCCAGATCGGCGGCCACCGCCGGCGCGGCGATCCGGGCGGCCAGCTCGTCCTCGCTCAGGAGGATGGGGGCGTTGCTGCCGATGAGCATGGCATCGCCCTGGGTCATCCAGACCAGGACGTGGCGGTAGGCCTGCCGGAAGGTCCGGACCACCGACCTGAGATCGTCGGCGGAAAGGTCGTAAAGGGGGAGCCACTGGCACATGATGCCGCCGGCCCGCAGGTGCTCGGCGGCCAGCTCGAAATACTCCCGGGTGTAGTTGTAGCCGGCGCCGCTCAGCCACGGGTGGATGGGATCGGCGGTGATCACGTCGTAGCGCTCGCCCGTGGTCGCCAGGTAGTTGCGGCCGTCGCTGAACGCCACCCTCAGCCGGCGGTCGTCCAGCACGCCGTGATTGTAGGCGGCAAAGGAGCGCGTCACCCCCAGCACCTTCGGCTCCACCTCGGCCAGCGTCATTTCGGACACGCTCGGATGGACCGATACGGCGCCGAGGATGATGCCGCTGCCCGCGCCGATCACAAGCACCTTGCGCGGGTTGCGGTGCAGGAGCATGGGCAGGTGGCCCAGGGCGTACTGGTTCTGGAGGCTCTCGCTGTGGTCGGAGGACTCGATCCGGCCGTTGCGCAGGAACGCCTGGTAGCCCCCCCGGACCCTGATGGAGCTGACGATGGACTGGATCCCCTCGGCGTAATAGAGGACATCGGTGTGCCGCTTGGCCTCGGCGATCAGGTCCGGGGTCCTGAACACCTCCGGCTGGTTGGTGCGGTAGATGGCAAAGTACTTGGCGTCCCAGACCCGGGGCATGGTGCTTGCGGCGGCCATGCCGCCGAGCACGGCCAGCACGGTGCCTGCCGTGACCAGCCCGCGTGCGGTGCCGCGCAGCAGGCTCGCCAGGATCAGCAGGCCGAAACCGGCGTTCATCGCGGCCAGCAGGTAGAGGGAACGCTCGATGCCGAAGATCTGGAGCAGCACGAAACCGCTCGCCACGGTGCCGAGAATGGCGCCGATCGTGTTGCAGGTCAGCACCTCGCCCACGGCATGCCCCACCTTGCGCCGGCGGCAGGCATCAAGGGTCCCGGCCAGGGGAAAGGCAACCCCCATGAAAAAGGCCGGGATGAACAGGTAGGAAAAGACCAGAGCGAAACTGGCGAACTGCCGCGCGCGGAACAGGTCGGTGCCGTGCGCCGTGAAAAAGTCCTGGAGAAAGAGCCCCCTGGTGGGAAGGTCGCGGATGAGGACCGTCACCACCAGCGCACTGACGCCGATCGCGATCTGCACCATGCCGAACCCACCGATCAGCCTCGACACGGGGCAGCCCCCCGCCTCGGGCGGCCGGAGACGGCGGGCCCACAGGCCGTAGGCCCCGCTGCCCGCGGCAATGCCGGTCAGGAAGGCCGCCAGCATCAGGGTGAAGCCATACACGTTCGTGCCGATCACGATCCCCAGGATCCGGGTCCAGAGCACCTCGTACCCCAGGGCGCAGAAGCCGCTGACCCCGATCCCCCAGACCACGAGCCCGATGCGGGCTCTCTCCCCGGCCTGCGTAACGGCGGGCAGGGGCGCCGGGGCCTCCTCCCCGCCGGGTGCCAGGTGCCGGGCCGCCGGCCCCTGGAGCGCGAAACAGGCGATGCCCAGCAGCACGTTCACGGTGATTGCCCCGGCCATGGTGTCCGATACCCCGAACCGTCCCAGCAGATAGAATCCGGCCCCGAAGCAGCCGGCCACCGCGCCGAAGGTGTTCAGGGCGTAGAGGTACGCCACTCCCCGCCCCACCGCGCGCCGGCCCCGGACCATGAACGCGGCCAGCACCGGCAGCGTCCCCCCCAGCAGGGTCGTGGGGACGATGAGCGCGATGGCGGCGAGCACGACCCGCAGGGCGAGCGTGGTCACGCGGGAAAGCTGGTGCGAATGCTCGGTCAGAGACTCGAAGGAGTAGGCGGGCATCAGGGAGTAGAGGTTCAGCAGGGCGATGAAGAGCAGGGCGAAAAAGGCGATGCCGATCTCAAGGGCCCCGTAGAGCCGCAGCAGGTTCCGGGTGGTGCGGACGCGCCGGCCGAAGAGCCAGCTCCCCAGGGCAAGCCCTCCCATGACCACGGCCAGCACCGTGGTTACCGCCAGGTGCGAGCCGCCGAAGACGAGGCTGAGCTTTCTGACCCAGATGACCTCATAGACCAGGGCGGTGGCTCCCGAGAGGAAGAAGATCAGATAGATGAGAGCGGTAATGAGGATCGGCATGGTACGCTCAAAACCCTCGCCCCGGCAGAGGCCGGAAACCGAGGGATGTTTCACCGGTTGTCG